>NZ_BAABDS010000025.1:0-34929 GCF_039539745.1 Oceanisphaera sediminis | reverse complement strand
ATTAACAAAAGAGAAAATCTACCATGTCTGCCTATTTTTTTGGGGATCCCTCAGCGCCTTCGCGGGAATGACGACAGAAAATCCTGAACCCCTGTCCGCCCCTCATACGTCGTGCATTCACCGCGTATGACGGGCGGCGTTTTTTTGGCTACACCTTAACCAACAAGCTCGCCGCACAAAAATAAAAACCTTTTCCTTATGGTGAAAACTGGTAACTTAGCCCCTTTCACACAAGGAGATAAATCATGTCTACAGTGACTTTTCAGGGTAATTCCGTCGCCGTTTCCGGTCAGTTTCCAAAGGCCGGCCAGGCCGCACCCGACTTCACCCTGACCGGTGCCGATCTCAACGATATCCGCCTGGCTGATTTCAAGGGCCAGAAACTGCTGCTCAACATCTTCCCCAGCGTAGACACCGGCGTGTGTGCCACCAGCGTGCGCACCTTCAATGAAAAAGCCGCCGCCCTGAGCAACACCAAGGTACTGTGTGTTTCCATGGATCTGCCGTTCGCGTTTGGCCGTTTCTGTGCCGCCGAAGGCATCGAAAATGTAGACGTGGCTTCCGCTTTCCGTCATACCGAATTCCTCAATGCCTATGGCGTGGCCCTGAGCGATGGTGCCCTGCGTGGTCTGTCTGCCCGTGCCGTGGTGTGCATTGATGAGCAAGGTCAGGTGGTTTACGGCGAGCGCGTTGCCGAGCTGACTGACGAGCCGGCCTACGACGCGGCCATCGCGGCGCTGTCCTGATCCTGCCGGATCCCTGTTCGATCTGTTTTTTGATGTAATATCAACAAACTAGAGATACTGCCCGGGGTAATCTACAGACTTACTCACAGTTTATGTGGATAACCCCGGCTTCTTTTCCGTCTTTTTCCCTTCCCGCTCCCCCAATCCTCCCGCGTTATATCCGTAAGTCTCTGTTATTCTGATGATGTATTATCGTCCAATGGGGCGAACACTCGGCTCAAGACGGAGGAAGGGATCATGAATATATTGCTTACCGGTGGTACCGGCTTTATCGGCCAACGCCTGATGAGCCACCTGCGGCCACATCATCAGGTGACCGTTCTGAGTCGTACCCCGAACAAGGTTTATCAGCGCCTGGGACACGATATCGAGGCTCTGCCCTCGCTGGAGCAGCTCGAAAACCTGGATCGGTTTGATGCGGTGATTAACCTCGCCGGTGAACCCATCGCCGATAAGCGCTGGACCCAGACCCAGAAAGAGCGCATCTGCCAGAGCCGTTGGCAAATTACCCAACAGCTGGTGGAAAAACTCAAGGCCGGCCAGCAGCCGCCCAAGGTGCTGATCAGCGGCTCGGCGGTCGGCTTTTATGGCCGCCAGGGCGATGCGCTGGTGGATGAAGACTCCCGCCCGCACAAGGAGTTCAGTCATGAAGTCTGCGCCCAGTGGGAACAACTGGCACAGGCGGCAGAAAGCGAGCAAACCCGCGTCTGTCGTATTCGTCTGGGGGTGGTGCTGGGCGCCGAAGGCGGCGCGCTGAAGAAAATGCTGCCCGGTTATCGCATTGGCATGGGCGGCCCCATCGGCTCCGGCAAGCAGTATATGTCGTGGATTCACATCGAGGATGTAGTCAATCTTATCCTGTTTTTACTGGAGCACGACGCCTGCAGCGGCCCCTTCAATGCCACCGCCCCCGAGCCGATGACCAACGAGCATTTCAGCCGTACCCTGGCTCAAGTGCTGAGCAAGCCGCATTTTGCCCGTATTCCCGCCTGGGCCATGAAACTGCTGTTCGGCGAAATGGCCGATCTGCTGCTGACCGGCCAGCGGGTGATGCCGGTTCGCCTGCAACAGGCAGGATTCCATTTTCGCTACCCGACCCTCGACAAGGCGCTGAAAGAAACCCTGAATACACCCCAGAGCCGCTGAACTCGCCTAGCCCCACTGGCGCAGGCGCGCCATCAGGGTGCCGCGAGTCACACCACCGGCTCGTCCGGTCAACAGCAAGAGCCCGGCGCCCAGCAGTGGCAGTCCGATCCAGATGTGCGGATGCGGCTGCCATGGCAGTCCCAGCCACCAGGGCAGCAAGATAGCCACACACAGCTCTACCGCCAACGCGGCCGCCAGCCCCGAAACCAGACCGGCCGCCAGCCATTCCCAGCGTAACGACGCCGTGATCAGCCGCTCTCCGGCCCCCAGGGTACGCAGCAACACCAGCTCGCGTCGCCGGCTTTCCAGGGTGGTTTCCATCTGCGCCAACAGCACCAGCAGGCTGGCACCGGTGACCAGCAGCATGATCACCAGCAACGCCTGCCCCACCTGCGCCAGCACGGTGCGCAGTTGCTCCAGCAAGGCGTCTACGTCCAGCAGGGTAACGGTGGGAAAGGCCCGAATCAATTCAACATCGAATGCCTGCTGTGCCGGCGGCAGATAGAAGCTGGCCAGCCAGGTGGCCGGATAATCCGCCAGCACATCGGGGCTGAAAATCAGGTAAAAATTGGGCTTCATGCTGTCCCAGTCGACCTCCCGAATGGTACGCACCTCGGCCGAGACCTGCTGACCGGCCAAGTCCAGCGTCAGTCGATCGCCGAGTGTCAGACCCAGCCGCTCGGCCAGCCCGGATTCCACCGACACGCTGTCGGCCAGGGTCGACCAGTCGCCCTGCACAATGCGGTTACCATCCGGTAATTGCTCGCCATAGGTCAGATTCAGCTCCCGGCCCAGGCCACCGCCGCGACCACTGTCTACATCGGCCACCGCCGGCTGCTCATTGATGGCGCTTAACCGCCCGCGCACGATCGGATAGAACTGCGAGCGATCGAGTCCGGCCCGATCCAGCCGCTGTTGCAGCGGATCCCGCTCGTGGGTGGCAATGTTGATCAGAAAGCGATTGGGAGTGTCCGGTGGCAGCCGGGCCAGAAAACCGTCGACCAGCTCGCCGCGCACCACCCACAGCAGAGTGCCCAGAAACAGCGCCAGCGCCACACCGCCAAACTGCACCAGGGTGGTCATGCGCGCCCGTTGCAATCGGCTGAGCGCCAGTCGAAAGGCAACGCTGCCGCGCCGCCGACGGGCCAGCGCCAGCAACAACCAGCACAATCCGCCCAGCAGCCCCATCAGGGTGACCAGCCCCAGCAGCAGCCCGATGGCCAGGCCGGCGTCACCGGCAAACACCCAGCTCAGTACAAAGGTGCCCGCCAGCAGAATGCCGCCGCTCCACCAGGGCGAAATGCGGGCCTCGGCCTCGTTGCGCAGTACTCGTAGCGGCGGCACCTTGAGCAGGCGCGCCATCGGCACCACCGACAACATCAGGGTGGTGAGCAGGGCAAGCCCGGCCGCCACCGCAAACGGCGTCAGCGAGGGCGGCGGCAAAGGCACGGCCAACGCCTCGCCCAGGCTCAGCAAAATCAGCTTGTGCAAGCCGTAACCGACCAGCGCCCCCATCACCGCGCCCAGCACCAGCAGTGTCAGCAGCAGTCGGCTGAGCCAGCCGAATAACTGACGCCGAGTCGCCCCCAGGGTTTTTAGCAACGCCATCCGGTCCTGCTCGCGGCGCGAAAAATAGCCCATGGCAATGGCCATGGCCAGAATGCCGAGCAGCACCCCGGTGAGTGACGCCAGGCGAAAAAACTGCTCGGCGCGCACCAGTGAACGGGCCACCGGCGTATCGGCATTGTCCGGCCCGCGCCAGCGCTGGCCCGGCAGCAAACGGGGCTGCAACCAGTCGGCATAGCGCTGCAGATCGGCCTCGGCCCCCGCAAACAGATAGCGATAGCGTACCCGGCTGCCTGCCATCAGAATGCCGGTGGCGGCCACATCGTCCCGATGGATCATCGCCCTCGGCGCCAGCAGCATGGGCGAAAAGCCCTGATCCGGCTCGCTGACCAGCTCGCCGGCCACCTGCAGTTCGAGATTGCCCAGTTCGACCTCGTCTCCCTCTTTAACCTGCAGCAACGCCAGCAACCGGGACGACAGCCAGATGGTGCCGGGCTGCACGCGGCCCGCCGGCGACAACTGCAAATCACCGTAAAAAGGAAAGGCCTCATCCACCGCCCGCACGCTGGCCAACTGCAGCGCCTCGCCGGCAAAGAGCACGCTCTGAAACGCCTGGGTGCGCGAGATGGCCAGCCCTTGTTGTTGCGCCTCAAGCAGCCAGGCCTCGGGAGCCGGTCGACTGCCGGACAGAATGCGGTCGGCGGCAATATAATCCCGACCCGATACCTTGATCGCCTGATTCAGCCGATCCGCCACCAGGGTAACGCTGAGCATGCTGGCCACACTCAACGCCAGCGCCAGCATGAACAGCCGCAACGGCCCCCGGCCCGCTTCCCGCCAGATCAATCCCGGTCCGAGGCTACGCATGCTGTTCTTCCAGACGACCAGCGGTCATCAGCAAACGTCGTTCACAGCGGCTGGCCAGCGCCTCGTCGTGGGTCACCATCACCAGGGTGGTGCCGTGTTTTCGATTCAGCTCGAACAGCAGCTCGATGATCTGGCCGCCGGTATGATGATCCAGATTACCGGTCGGCTCGTCCGCCAGCAGAATATCCGGCTGGGTCATGAAGGCCCGGGCAATGGCCACCCTCTGCTGCTCGCCACCGGACAACTGACTGGGAAAATGACGAATCCGCGCCTGCAGTCCGACCTGCTCCAGCAACTGCCGGGCCCGTTGTTCGCCATCGCGACGGCCCTGCAACTCGGCGGGCAGCATCACATTCTCCAGTGCGGTCAGGGTGGGCAACAGCAAAAATGACTGAAACACGAAGCCGATATGACGACCGCGCAACCGGGCGCGCTGCTCTTCGTCGAGCGTCGACAACGACTGACCGCTGATGTCGATGTCGCCTTCGGTGGCGCGATCCAGCCCCGCCAGCAGCCCGAGCAAGGTCGACTTGCCGGAGCCGGATGCCCCCACCAGCGCCAGGCTCTGGCCAGGCTTGACTTCCAGCTCTATCCCCTCAAGGATGGTGAGTGATTCGTCGCCCAAACGCACCTGGTGGCTGAGCCCGGCCACTCGAATAATCGGAGAAGTTGTCATGCCTCGTTTCCTTCTGATGATACTGCTGTTGGTGTCATCCGTTACCCATGCTAACACCGTCCTTATTCTGGGTGACAGCCTCAGTGCCGGATATCGAATGAGCATCGAGCAGGCCTGGCCCACCCTGCTGGCCGAACAATGGCAGCGGGAAGGTCGCCAGATTGAGGTCATCAACGCCAGCGTCAGCGGCGACACCACCCAGGGCGGGCTGCAACGACTGCCACCCTTGCTTGAGCGTCACAAGCCGAGCCTGGTGATGCTGGAGCTGGGCGGTAACGACGGTCTGCGAGGCCTGCCGCCGCCGTTGATTAAACGTAATCTGAAGGCGCTGATCACACTGGCAAACCAGGCCGGGGCCAAGGTGGTGCTGACCGACATTCGACTGCCACCCAATTACGGCCGCCGTTACCTGCAACAGTTCGAGTCCATCTTCGGCAAGCTGGCCGAAGCTTATCAACTCCCGCTTTTGCCGTTTTTTGTGTCTCCGCTTATCGGTGAAAACGGCATGATGATGGATGATGGCATACACCCCACGGCGGTGGCTCAGCCGTTAATCGCCCGTCAGGTGCATGAGTTTCTCACCCCCCACCTCGCTCATTAACCGATGGAGCAGGCGATGGTTTTGCTGATTTCACTGAAACTGAGTCCGCTTTGCTCTCGCCATTCGTTGAAGGCCGCCTGAGCCTGGGCCATGCCCTTTTTGCTGCCGAGGCCGGCGCTAATCACCTGATGATGGCGCAGATAGGCGCTGACATCATGGGTAAAGACGAAGGTATCGACGCCCAGTCGTCGCAGACCATAGGCGGCGATATTGCCCCCCAGCAGTTGCCCGTGCTGCTTGATTTGCAACCAGAGTCCGGTGAGATCATCGGTCGGCCACTGGGCCACGAAGGCGCCAAAGCCACCATGCTCCCGACCCAGCTCCAGTACCATGCGGGCATTGACCGGTACGGTCGCTATCTTTTTGGGGTGGCGCACTATGCCCGCATCGTTGTTGAGCCGCTCCAGATGATACTCGTCCAGCAGCAGCATTTTTTCCGGATCGAAACCAAAGAAGGCCCGCTCGAACTCCGGCCATTTATTGCGAATTACGCGCCATACGAATCCTGACTGGAACAGGCTCATGGTGAAGGAAGACAACCATCGGTCGTCGGGAATCGCCGCCAGTTCGGCAGGCGTGCGCAAGGGGGTGGCAATCAGCTGCATCAGCGCCGCTTCTCCGCCGTGGCGATCGCAGGCGCGCTGAAAGATATGGTCGAAGTGCTCCATAAATAAAGTCTCGTTTGGGTTTGGTTTAATTGTGCGTGGAGCACGCGAAAAAGGCCATAGGGGAAACGTCGGTATGCGGAATGCACAAAAAAGCCGCTGCATTTCTGCAGCGGCTTTTTTGATTCCACAATATAAGTGGTGGAGCTACGCGGGATCGAACCGCGGACCTCTTGCATGCCATGCAAGCGCTCTCCCAGCTGAGCTATAGCCCCGAATTCGGGTCAGATTGTTTTGGTGGAGCTACGCGGGATCGAACCGCGGACCTCTTGCATGCCATGCAAGCGCTCTCCCAGCTGAGCTATAGCCCCAAAACAATGCTGTTTTACTGGTGTTTTCTGCCATTTGGTGGAGCTACGCGGGATCGAACCGCGGACCTCTTGCATGCCATGCAAGCGCTCTCCCAGCTGAGCTATAGCCCCGTTTGGCAGATATTTCTGTTTTCAAATGCGATAAGTGGTGGAGCTACGCGGGATCGAACCGCGGACCTCTTGCATGCCATGCAAGCGCTCTCCCAGCTGAGCTATAGCCCCGCTTATCTTTCTTCCCGGACCATGTCCGTTCAGACGAGGCGCATAATAGGCAGGGGGCCTTTTTGTGTCAACCAGAAAATAAAAAAAACCACCCAACCAGTCATTTTTTAATCGCCCTGATGAGATCACCGCCAATTCAAGCCGTATGCCTATCTCTTGAGCGCAAGATCTTGCTGGCGTTGATAGCAGCAGGAAATCGGACAAAGGGCACTACTCCGCCGACACGCCGTAAACCCATCCCTGGGGGCTCAGCCGCGCCATCCCTGGCGCGGATGGTCGGCTGAGCAGACACCCTTTGCCCTCCTTCGGCAATGGAGTCCTCTGGTGGCACCACCTGCGGACAACTCCGAGTCATGGAAGAGGCTGCAGGGATTGCCTCAGCCGGCCGTCAAATGCCAGGGATGGCATTTGCTGAGCGTCACAAGGATGTGCTCGCAGCGGGCCGGAGGAGGCAACCCTGTTGCCTCTTTAATGCCACACGTTGTCTTGTGACTAAGGAGTGCTGCGATAAAAAACGGCGCTGTACCAGACAGCGCCGTTTTTCTTCCAGCTTACCGCTTGAGGCCGGGTTTAACCCTGGGCGCGAGCGGCGATAAAGCCCAGTGCCATGTCGATTCGGGCCAACACCTGATCCTTGCTCAGCAGCGCAATCACGCCGTCGATGGCCGGAGACTGGCCAACGCCGGTCACCGCCACGCGCAGCGGCATACCCACCTTGCCCATACCCAGTTCCAGCTCGGCGGCGGCAGCGTTAATCTGCTCGTGAATGGCCGGTGCCTGCCAGTCGGCCAGCTCTGCCAGCTTGGTGCGAACCAGCGCCAACGGATCGGCAGCCACCGGACGCAAGTGCTTCTTGGCGGCGCCCGCCTCGAACTCGGCAAAGTCTTCAAACAGGTAACGGCTCTGGGCCGCCAGCTCTTTCAGGGTATTGCAACGCTCGGAGTACAGGGTCACCACATCACTCAGGCTCGGCCCCTTGCCGGTATCGATGCCCTGATCCTGCATGTGCCACTGCAGATGCTCGGCTACTTCGGTGGCAGGCAGGGTCTTGATGTAGTGCTGGTTCAGCCACAACAGCTTGTCGGTATTGAAAGCGGAAGCGGACTTGCTGATGGCGTCGAGCGAGAACAGTTCAATCATTTCTTCCAGCGAGAAGATTTCCTGATCGCCGTTGGACCAGCCCAGACGCACCAGATAATTAAGCAGAGCCTGAGGCAGGTAGCCGTCGTCCCGGTACTGCATCACGCTCACGGCGCCATGACGCTTGGACAGCTTGGCGCCGTCGTCACCCAGAATCATCGACACATGGGCAAACTCCGGCACCGGGGCACCCAGGGCCTGATAAATGTTGATCTGGCGCGGGGTGTTGTTGATATGGTCTTCGCCGCGTACCACATGGGTGATTTCCATGTCCCAGTCGTCCACCACCACACAGAAGTTATAGGTGGGGGCACCATCGGTACGGCGGATGATCAGATCGTCGAGCTGATTGTTACCGGTTTCGATGCGGCCACGTACGTGATCGTCAAAGACGACAGATCCTTCGGTCGGGTTCTTGAAGCGAATGACGCAAGGAGCATCGACGGCGTGCTCATGAGTACCGTGGCGGCAGGTTCCGTCGTAACGCGGCTTTTCGCCGTCGGTCATCTGCTGCTCGCGCAGTGCATCGAGACGCTCTCTGGAGCAGTAGCATTTATAGGCCTTGCCTTCGGCCAGCAGCTGATCGATAAGCGCGTTATAACGGTCAAAACGCTGAGTCTGATAATAGGGACCCTCGTTCCAGTTCAGGCCCAGCCAGTTCATGCCTTCAAGGATGGCGTCGATGGCCTCCTGAGTGGAACGTTCCAGATCGGTATCTTCGATACGCAGCACGAATTCACCCTGCTGGTGACGGGCATAGAGCCAGGAATACAGGGCCGTACGGGCACCACCTACGTGGAGAAAGCCGGTGGGGCTGGGAGCAAACCGCGTTTTAACTGTCATTCTTTCTGCCTTAGCTGGTAAATAAAGCCCAAATGAGCTTGAGTGAAACAAAGTGGCGACTATTTTAGCACCCGGCTGTAACGGGTTAAACGCTTTGTCATCGAGTTGGTCGCGTGCACCGTCAACAAACGCTTCAAAAGGAGCCGTGCGACCGCTTGTCGGCCGCACGGCCCGCAGATACACTGGTGGCCACGAGGTGCCTATTCATGACCAGAAGACAATCAACAATGAAACGGAACAAGCCGGATTCTTTCGGCACCAAACTAAATCAACTGACCCTGCCTGCCAGGCGGGGGCTGGGTCAGGCACTGGGGGGATGGCAACGGCTGCCCCGCATTCACAAAGTCGGCTTGCTGACACTGTTGCCCGCCTGGTTGCTGTTGCTGGCCTGGCAACCCGCGCCGACACCAGCGGCGGCCCCGGTCACCGGCAGCCTGAGTCTGCCGCTGTCTGCGGCCGAAAAACGGGAAATCCCGGTACCCGATGGCGGCAAACGACTCGATCATACCCTGGCTCAGGGCGAAACTCTGGCCGCGCTGTTTCGCCAGTGGCAACTGCCGGGGCATGACCTTATTGCCCTGGTACGAGCCGAGCCGTCCTATAAACCGCTCAGCAACCTGCGTGCCGGTCAGGATCTGACTCTGGTGCTCAACGCCAGCGGCCAGCTGCATTATCTGGAAGTCAGAGACAAGGGCCTGCTGCTGAACGCCTTTCGCCGCATGGGCCAGGAATTCAGCGTACTGACCACTCAGTAATTAGGGAATAGGGAATAGGGAATAGGGATTAGGGATTGGGGATTGGGGATCGGGTTCAGCCTCCCAAATCCCTAGTCCCCAGTCCCTATTCTTTTTACCGGTGTTCAGCCAGCAACGCCTGCAGTCCGTCTTCGTCCATGATGTCGATACCCAGTTCCTGGGCCTTTACCAATTTGGAGCCTGCCGCTTCACCGGCCACCACGCAGCTGGTTTTAGCCGATACCGATCCCGCCACCTTGGCACCCAGCGCCTGCAGCGCCGTCTTGGCATCGCTGCGCGACAATTGCGTCAGGGTGCCGGTCAGTACGAAGGTTTGCCCCGCCAGCGGCTGGGACTCTGCGGCCACCGGCTCCATCGCCGGCCAGTGCAGGCCGCAACCGCCCTGGTCCGGCGAGTCGGTCAGCGCCTGTACGACTTCCAGATTATGCGGCTGGCGGAAGAAATAGTAGATATGCTTGGCGACGATCTCTCCCACATCGGGCACCGCCAGCAGCGCTTCTATCTCGGCGCCAATCACCGCCTCCAGGGTCAGAAAATGCCGAGCCAGGTTGTTGGCGGTCGCCTCCCCGACTTCCCGAATACCCAGGGCATAGAGAAAACGGGCCAGGGTGGTGCTGCGGGCCTTGTCCAGTGCCGTCAGTAGCTTGCTGGCCGACTTGTCGCCCATTCGTTCCAGCCCCGCCAGATCCTGGTGACTCAGTCGAAACAGATCCGCCGGAGTCTTGATTCTGTCCTGCTCTACCAGCTGATCGATGAGTTTGTTGCCCAGCCCCTCGATATCCAGCGCCTTGCGCGAAGAGAAATGCTTGATGGCTTCCTTGCGCTGGGCGGCACAGAAGAGGCCGCCGGTACAGCGGGCCACCGCCTCCCCTTCGATACGCTCTATGTCCGCATCACAGACCGGACAGCAGACCGGAAACTCGATGTTGCGGGCATCGTCGGGCCGCCGTTCCAGCACCACCGCCGCCACCTGGGGGATCACATCTCCGGCCCGGCGCACGATCACCGTATCGCCAATCATCACCCCGAGGCGGGCAATTTCGTCGGCGTTGTGCAGGGTGGCGTTGGAGACCACCACCCCGGCCACCTGCACCGGCTCCAGCTTGGCGACCGGAGTAATGGCGCCGGTGCGGCCGACCTG
The DNA here is from genome assembly GCF_039539745.1 of Oceanisphaera sediminis. NCBI lineage: Bacteria > Pseudomonadati > Pseudomonadota > Gammaproteobacteria > Aeromonadales > Aeromonadaceae > Oceanisphaera > Oceanisphaera sediminis. The sequence continues at coordinate 24,250 of NZ_BAABDS010000025.1, read as the reverse complement.
AAACTCCACATTCAGCAGCCGGGTCAGCTCTTCCTGGGCCGGAAACTTGTGCGCCGTGGCCCAGCGTGGCGCCCGAGCCACAAAGCCGAGTCGCTCCTGCAGCGCCAGCTCGTCGACCTTGTAGACCACGCCGTCGATTTCGTAGGGTAGCTGGTCGCGTCGCTGGAGAATGTCGTCATGATATTGCTCGCAACCGGCCCGGCCCTGCATCCGCTTTACCTCGGGGCTGACCGGCAGTCCCCAACCCTTGAGCCGTTGCAGAATATCGAAATGACGCTCGCCCAGCGGTTCGCCTTCCACCAGACCAACGCCGTAACAGTAAAAGGCCAGCGGCCGCCTGGCCGTGACTCGCGAGTCCAGCTGGCGCAGGCTGCCGGCGGCGGCATTGCGCGGGTTGGCAAACACCTTGTCACCACCGGCTCGGGCCGCCTCGTTCATGCGCTCGAATCCGGCGCTGGGCATGAAGACTTCGCCGCGCACTTCCAGCCGGGCCGGCCAGTCGTCGCCTTTCAGCCTGAGTGGTATCGCCTTGATGGTACGTACATTCTCGGTAATGCCTTCGCCGGTGCTGCCATCGCCGCGGGTGGCAGCCTGTACCAACCGGCCCTGCTCATACAGCAGGCTTACCGCCAGGCCGTCGAGCTTGGGTTCACAGCAGAATTCAACGGTGGCCTCACTGCCCAGCCGGCTATGCAACCGTTTTTCGAAGGCGGTCAGCTCATCGTCACTGAACACGTTGTCCAGCGACAGCATCGGCAGCGCATGGCGCACCTCGGGGAAGGCCGATACCGGAGCGCCGCCTACCTTCTGGCTGGGCGAACTCGCATCCTGCCATTCGGGATGAGCCTGCTCCAGCGCGACCAGCTCGCGCATCAGACGGTCGTACTCGGCATCCGGCACAGTAGGGGCATCGGCTATATAGTATTGTTCGTTGTAGGTATCGAGCTGTTCACGCAGGGCAAGAATTCGGGCTTGGGTATCGTTCATGAAGTTATTCCGCTTAAACAAAAAATGCGGCCCTCGGCCGCACTTTTATTATTACAATCAGGCTTGCTGGGCACAATCGGGATTATTGGGCCTGGCTGTCGTAGTCTCGCAGCTGCTCGCGGCAATGGGCCAGATAATCGGGGCTGAGCGGGCTGCGCTGGCCGTCCAGCAGCAGGGCATCCAGCTCTTCGGCCATTTTTTCTGCCGTGTGCACCATCAGATTGAAGTGATTCTTGGCCTCACCGGGTGCCGGCAACTGCATGAAAATCGACACCCCGGGAGTGCTGAATTGCCCCATGGCGTTGGGGTTGAAGGTGCCGGGCTTGACCATGTTGATCAGGCTGAACAACGCCTCTCCCTGATGTGCCGCAGTATGGTGGCGATGAAAAATATCCATGTCACCGAAGCTGAAACCGGCGTCGGTCAGCACCCGGGCCAGCTCGCCGCCGGCCAACTGCTGATTGGGCCGTGCCACCAGGTTGATGACATACACGTCCTGCCAGGTTTTGGGCACTTCCCGTCGCGGTGCAGCAGTCACCGGCTCGATAACCGGCTCCGGTTCCTGTTCCGGTTCGCGCTCGGCGAGATTCAACTCGGCGGTTTCGTGCTGCTGTTCGAGCGTCGGCGGCGCAGACGCCTCCGGTTCATCAAACAGGGGATCAATTTCACCCTGACGATACTGGCGCTCGCGTTGCTGTAATTCGGTTTCGGCAACAACCGGTTTGGCCGCAGCAACCGGCTTGGCAGACGAGGCGGCCGGGGCCAGCCCGATGACTGGCTCGTCTTCATCGTCGTCGTTGAGCGCCGAAAAATGCGGGGAAGTTTGCCAGTCATTCTCGTCTTCGTGCCGACGACGCGCCGTCTCGGCCTTGCGCGTACCGGCCACCCGAACCTTGCCGATACCATCACCGTCAAAGTCATCGTCACCGGCCGGCCCATTCGCTACCTTGCCTATCGGTTTTTCACGCATCGGCTTTTGACGTGCTTTCTGGCTGGTCCACAGCCCGTGGATCAGCAAGGCGGCAATGGCGACCGCACCCAGAATGATCAAGATAATTCGCAAATCCTGCATTATCGCTTCTCTAAAGTTTTTGCTTATATTCAGCCATATTGCCGACGCAAGCGGGAATCAGATTACTCGAGTCGGAATATTATCAAAGACCCGACAAGGGTATGTTTACCATACCGGTTTGACAAGGGTCATCTCGGTGAGTAATAGATAAAAACTTTCATTTTATACTGGTTTATCTGTCGGCAGACCCTATTCGGCCCTGATGCCGCAGTTTGGCGGCTACGACAAACGGCTTCGCGACCGACTTGCATCCCCCCGGCCTGGCTCTCTAATATATGTTTTTTTTCAAAGGAAGCCTTCATGCCCGCCACTTACCATGCGGCCAGCGGTCCACAATATCTGCTCAGGGGATTGTCGCTTATCCGGGAGCCGGATTTACGCCTTTTTGTATTGATTCCGCTGGCAATCAACCTGCTGCTGTTCGGCGGCGCCTTTTACTGGCTCTATTTACAGCTGGGGGAGCTTTTTTCCTGGTTTGAGGGCGCGGTTCCAGACTACCTGCAGTGGCTGAGCTATCTGCTCTGGCCCCTGGCCATCATCACCATCGCCGTGGTGTTTTCGCTGCTGTTCACCAGCGTTGCCAACCTACTGGCCGCCCCCTTCAACGGCCTGCTGGCCGAACGGGTAGAACTGAAGTTGACCGGCCAGAAACTGCCCGACAGCAGCTGGGCCGCACTGCTCCGGGACACTCCCCGCATGCTGGGCCGGGAAGTACGCAAGATAACCTACTACCTGCCCCGCGCCATCGGCTGTCTGCTGCTGTTTCTGGTGCCGGCCTTCGGGCAAACCCTGGCGCCGGTTATCTGGTTTGCGTTCAGCGCCTGGATGATGGCCATTCAGTACTGCGACTATCCATTCGATAATCATAAAATCGACTTCGATTTGATGCGCCGCTCACTGGCGCAAAAAAGACGCCTCAGCTGGGGCTTTGGCGCCTCTGTTGCACTTTGTTCGGGCCTGCCGTTCATTAATCTGCTGATCATGCCGGTGGCTATTTGTGGTGCCACCGCGCTGTGGGTCGAACATTACCCCCAGCTGCGTACCGGCCCGGTGTCGAGATGAACAAAGTCTGACTTGGGATAGTAGCCAACACCACCTACCTTGAGCTGCAACGCCGCCTTGCGAACGTCGGCCAGTGCTACGCCGGGCAGGCGAAGATCGATGGCTTTCCCCTGCATATGCAGGCTTTTCTTGGCCACGCCGCTGCTGTTTTGGCGCAACATGGCATTGGTTTTGGGCGAACGATAGCCGGAGATAATCTGAATCTCTCCGGCTTTACCCAGCCGGTGTTGCAGCAGAAACAGCTGATCAAACAGCTTGGGGTCGATGTCATGTACCTCGTTACGGCGAAAGTCGCGCATCACGTGGTTAAAGGTGGTGAGTCCTTCCTTGAGGTAATGGCCTTCTTCCCAGAAGCTGGCCGTCACCTGTTCACCGGTGTGAAGATTATGCAGGCTCAACTTGCGTACCGGAGCAGACAAACTGGCCTGTGCCGGCCGCGCAACCAGTGACGCTACCCCCAGCCCACCCATTCCCATTAAAAAACGACGACGATCTATATTACGTTTCAGCATATTTTCTCTTTCAAACTCATATTCAAATACAACAAGGATGCATCAGCCGGACCGAGGCCCGGTTGACCAGACTCAGCGCTACAAGGGAAGGGCTGAACGGAAGGCCGCCAGCACCGGTAACCAGCCTTGCCTTTCGGTTATCTGATGTCACCGCATGCATAACAAACGGTCGCAAATTATCCTATAACGGATTAAATTATCAACAACCATTGGTTATAAGGCCGCCGTAAACGACGGCCAGAGTGGATTGAGGCTAGCCGGCAGTGAAGGGGTTATGCAGGGTTTTATCAAACTCATAGATGTCGCTGCGATAGCGGGGCAAGCCGTCGGCTCCCAGCCAGCCCGGCCAGTACACCATGAACACCGGCAGAGGCTGAGCCACCCGCAACCAGCGGGTGACCCGACGAGCTTTCAAGGCTGCCAGTCGCTCCGGACTCCACTGTTCGCTCAACAACCAGTGGGCCAGTTGCTCGGCACCTTCCACCCGGACACAACCGGAGCTTAGCGCTCGGCTGTCGCGGGAAAAAAGGCGACGGGACGGGGTGTCATGCAGATAAATGGCATCGTTGTTGGGCAGATGAAATTTATAGGCGCCGAGGGCATTAAGGGCGCCGGGTTTCTGTCGTAACCGATAGGGAAAGCCGCCCCCGTTATAGAGTCGAGCCTGCCATTCGGCGGCGGGTACCACACCGGCACCATCGAGCACCTCAAAACCTTGTCGCGCGATATAACCGGGATCCCGGTACAGCTTAGGCACTATGTCTTTCTTGATGATGGAGCGCGGCACATTCCAGGGCGGGTTGAGCACCACATTGGTGATCTTGCTGTGCATGATGGGGGTCTTGCGCTCATCCCGCCCTACTATGACATCGCTTTCCAGCACCATCACCTGCTCCTGATAAAGCCGCAGGCGGTATTCGGGAATATTGACCAGCAGATAGGATGACGGCAGATTATCGCCAATCAGGGTCCGCAGCATACTTCGCATCAACAACTGGGCCCGCTGCAGAGGCGCCACATCCAGCCAGCCGAAGGTTTGCGGACCAATAACACCGTCTACCTTGAGACCGTGCCGCTGCTGAAAATTACGTACGCCCTGCTCCATAGCCTCATCAAACAGATCGGGATCATGGCTGGGGCCGACACCGACCGATGCCGTCTGGCCGGTCTGATGCAAGGCGCCGTCATCGAATACCTCAGCGTCATCGACCGAACTGCTGGAGTAGGTGCCATCTGGTTTTTCAAGCTCATCGAACGCGACGGAAAGCGGGGCTTCGGTCTCGGCCGACATGTCGCCCAGCAACCGCAGCCGCTCACGAATATGAGGCACCACGGCAACGCGATCTCCGGGGCGAAGGGTGGCGGTACGCAGCACGGGCCAGGGACCAGCATTCAGTGCCAGCAACCGGGCCAGTTGTTGCTGCAACTGCGGGTGATCGGGATAACCCGGCGCCAGCCCCTGCACCAGCACATGGCGCTGGCGCTGCTCCGCCGCCAACTGCAGCTCCAGCTGATCCTGCTCCCGGAATGCAAGCGAAGCACCGGCGGTACGCAGATGCTGGCGATCCACAAAGGATAACGCAGCCCAGTGGCGCCAGAAGGCCTGCATGCCCAGCAACAGCCGATCGTCGGCCTCATCGGAGGCAGTATCGGCCGATACCGCCTGCTGCCACCACAGGGTCAGTTTGGGATGCACATCGGCCAGCGCCAGCTCCAAGCCCTGTTGATGCAGTTGCAACCGGGCCTCGGGCTCATCCTGCCAGGAACTTGCCGAAGCGGGCCCAATGACGAGGCACAATAGCAACCACAGTCCGACGACCGCACGATAACCTTTCATTTTACGCCCTACCCTCTTGCTGTCCGTCCATTGCCGGAGTCGAATATCCATCGGACTCAACGGTACACCCGAACATACTTCCAGCGATACATCCCTGCTTTATCTCTGTCTCTTTTTTATTTATTGATAATAGACCCGGCATCACTTCATCATCAGCCAGGATTGTGAACAATGGAATATAAAGCTATCACTTAATAACATATAGTTATAACAAATCGTCATTTCTCATTCGAGACGGAAGGGTTAAGCTGACAACATAAATATTTCTGGTGTGACTGAATATTAGGGATAGCCACGATGAGCAAAATTTTTGAAGATAACTCACTGACCATTGGCCACACTCCTCTGGTTAAACTGAATCGAGTCACCAAGGGACGGGTGCTGGTAAAGATAGAGAGCCGTAACCCCAGCTTCAGCGTCAAGTGCCGTATCGGCGCCAACATGATCTGGGATGCCGAAAAACGCGGCGAACTGGTACCGGGAAAAGAACTGATTGAACCGACCAGCGGTAATACCGGTATTGCGCTGGCCTTTGTGGCAGCCTCTCGTGGCTACGCCATTACCCTGACCATGCCCAATACCATGAGCATGGAACGCCGTCAGTTGCTGAAAGCGCTGGGCGCCAATCTGGTACTGACCGACGGCGCCAAGGGCATGAAGGGCGCCATCGAAAAAGCCATGGAGCTGAAAGAAACGGCGCCGGACAAATTCGTGCTGCTGCAGCAGTTCAACAACCCGGCCAACCCCGAAATTCACGAAACAACCACCGGCCCCGAGCTGTGGGAAGACACCGATGGCAACATCGATGTGTTCGTGGCCGGCGTGGGCACCGGTGGTACCCTGACCGGTGTGTCCCGTTATCTCAAGCACACCAAGGGCAAGGCCATTACCTCGGTTGCCGTCGAGCCGGTCGAGTCTCCGGTGATCACCCAGGCCCTGGCCGGTGAAGAACTCAAGCCCGGCCCGCACAAGATTCAGGGCATCGGCGCCGGCTTTATTCCCGGTAACCTGGACCTGTCTCTGATCGACCGGGTCGAGCAGGTTTCCAGCGAAGATGCCATCGAGATGGGCCGTCGCCTGATGAAGGATGAAGGTATTCTGGCCGGCATCAGCTCGGGTGCCGCCGTGGTCGCCGCCTGTCGTCTGGCCGAACTGCCCGAGTTTGCCGACAAGACCATAGTGGTGATATTGCCCAGCTCCGGTGAGCGCTACCTCAGCACCGCCCTGTTTCAGGGCATCTTCACCGAACAGGAACTGAAAGCCTGATCAAATACGTCACCGGCCACTGACACCCCGTCTGGTGGCCGGTCTCGACGGCAATAAGCAAACGGCATTTCCGCTCGCGGGAATGCCGTTTGCAAATGCGGCGCGCAGTAACACTTCCGTCACGCAGCGATTATTGAGCTCCAGCCTCACACTCCCCATGTACATTGGCGCCTCAGCCCCTACAATGATGGAAGTCTTTGCCCAAGCTTAATTTTTTCGGATCGATTTGCCTGCTTTCGCTTGAGAAAGTCTGTCTGTTATCATCATCATTAAATAATGCCAGGAGCTGATATTATGGGTCTGTTCGATAAACTGAAGAGAATGGTGTCCGACGATGCCGGTGAAACCAGTGGTATCGACATCTTCGCCCCCCTTTCCGGTGAACTTGTCCCTATCGAAGAAGTACCTGATGTGGTGTTCGCCGAAAAAATAGTGGGTGACGGCATTGCGATAAAACCCAGCGGCAACAAGATGGTCGCCCCCTGCGACGGCACCATCGGCAAGATATTCGAAACCAATCACGCCTTCTCTATTGAATCGGACTCCGGTCTCGAGCTCTTTGTTCACTTCGGCATCGACACCGTCGAGCTCAGGGGCGAAGGCTTTACCCGCATCGCCCAGGAAGGCCAGCAGGTGAAGAAAGGCGACACCATCATCGAGTTCGATCTGGCGCTGCTGGAAGCCAAGGCCAAATCCACCCTGACGCCGGTGGTCATTTCCAACATGGATGAGGTCAAGGAGGTCAGCAAGCACAGCGGCGCCGTGACCCAGGCCGAAGACGTGATCATGCGCGTCAAAAAATAACTCTGCTGCGGTTACAAGGCGCCACCGCGGCGCCTTTTTTATTGGCAACGTGATTCATCGTTACAGGAAAGCTCATCACCATGTTCAACTGGCTGAAAAAATGGCTCTCGCCAAACGCCCCTGCCGTCACTCCCGCTTATGAGCCCGAATCTTATCAGGGCTTCGACATTTACCCCGAGCCCATGGCCGAAGGCGGCCAGTACCGGCTGCACGGTCGCATCACCCGACTCAAGGACGGGGAGCGGCAGGAATACCGGCTGATCCGCTCGGATCTGCTGCCGTCGGCCGAGCAGGCTGCCGAACTGATGGTCGCCAAAGCCAAACGAGTGATCGACGAAAACGGTGAACGCATCTTTGACTGAATGGGCGCACTGGCGCCGGCAGTTGCGCCACAGCGGCGAACGCCGGCTGCTGGTACTGAGTGGCAGCGAGGCCTGGTGCATGAGTCAGGCCCGCATGTTGGTCAACGATGCCGACGGCAATGGCCTCTGGCTGGGCCAGGCGCCTGCAGGCCAGGCGTTCTGTGCCACCGGCAAGTTTCAGAACGCACTAGGCCGGGAATACCATCACCTGGTGTTCAACGCCTATTCCGGCCTGCATCCGGATGCCTTCGGCGCCACACTCGGGACCGTCATGGCCGGTGGCCTGGTGCTGCTGCTGTGCCCACCGCTGAATGAATGGCCGGCCTATGCGGACCCCGATCTGGTGCGCTACGTGGCCCAGCCGGAACAGGCGGCCGGGCTTCACAGCCGGTTTTTGCATCGCTTCGCCAGCCTGCTGCAACAAGACCCCTCGGTACTGCTCTGGCAGCAAGGTGGCGTCTTTCCGGCGTTGCCCGCGTTATCGCCAGTTCCCTGGCAGCGCCAGCGCGACCGCCGGGGCTGCCTGAACCCGCAGCAACGCCGGGCGCTAACGATGATGCTGCACGCGGCCCGTCGCCGCCAGCCATTGGTGCTGACCGCCGACCGGGGCCGGGGCAAGTCCAGCCTGCTCGGGCTGGCGGCCGACCGTTTGCTTGGCGCCGGTTATCGGGTGCTGCTGACCGCCCCCCATCCGGGAGCCGCCGCCCAGGCGCTGGCGCACTGTGATCGACCACTGAACTTTATTGCGCCTGACGCCCTGCTGGCACAACATCCAGACGCCGACATACTACTGATCGACGAGGCCGCCGCCATTCCGGTGCCCATGCTGCTGACGCTGGCTCGGCGCTATTGCTGTATTTTCGCCAGCACAGAGCACGGCTACGAAGGAACCGGTCTGGGCTTTCAGCTGAAGTTTCAGCCGGCTCTGACCGCACTGGCGCCAAACTGGCAGAAGGTACATCTGGATATGCCGGCGCGTTGGAGTTCGCAGGATCCGCTGGAGCCACTGATCTTCCGGCTGCTGGCGCTCGATGCGGATCCGCTCACGCCGCCTCGGGAAGGCGAATTGCATATCGCCTGGGTCAGCCGCCGGCAGTTGCTGGACGATGACCGGCTGTTGCAACAACTGTTTGGCCTGCTGACCCTGGCTCACTATCAGACCCGCCCCAGTGATTTGCGCCACCTGCTGGATGCCCCCGGGCTAAGTTTGGTGGTCGCCTTTCGCGCCACTATACCGGTTGCCGCCGCCCTGCTGATTCGGGAAGGATCGCTGCCGGCGGAACTCGAACAGGCTATCTGGCGCGGCCGGCGCCGCCCCCGCGGCCATCTGTTGCCCCAGTCGCTGGCCTTTCATGGCGGTATCAAAGAAGCCTGCCAGTTCAGCTATCAGCGGGTGATGCGCATTGTGGTGCATCCCCATTGCCAGCAGCAGGGCATTGGCTCCCGGTTGCTGCACTGGCTGCAACGGGTGCCACAGCGGGACTCTCGGCAGCAGGAGTACGACTTTCTCGGGGCCAGCTTCGGCGCCAGCACCGAGTTGCTGGACTTCTGGCAGAATAACGGCTTCGGAGCGGTGCGTATCGGCCTCGGCACCGATGGCGTGAGCGGGCTGCACGCGGCCATGATGCTGTGGCCTCGTTCTGCCAAAGCACAACAGCTGTTGCCGCTGTGGCGAGGTCAGTTCAGTGCCGATCTGATGTTTTACCGCCGGGGGCTGCTGCAGGACTTGCCCGACGACTGGTGGCAGCGCCTGAAACAACTGCCTCCGGTCTTGAGCGCCGGGCGGGATCGGGATATTGCCCATGATTTCGCCTTTCACCACCGGGATCTGTTATGCGATCAAGCGGCCCTTGCCCGTTTCATACAGGCGAACACACCGCTTGTTGCCCTGTCCCGGCGCCAGCAACAGCTGCTCCATTCGCTGCTGGCACCCGGTGCAACGCCTGCCGCGGTGGCACGGCAACAGGGGCTGGCAGGACAAAAGGCGGCGACACAGCAAGGTCGCCTGCTGCTGCGTCATTTTTTCATGGTTTCATCCGAAACATAAAATCATTATTCATTTATCGAAAACAGCGCTAGTCTAGTACGGTAACGTTCTGTTGATTCAATATTATTTACGCGAGGAGCCACGCAGATGGAACTGCTTACCGAATTACTGACATCAATCAACGGCATCGTCTGGGGTGTGCCCATGCTGGTAGGTATTCTGGGCCTCGGCCTCTACCTTCAGCTGGGGCTCGGCCTGATGCCCATTCGCAAACTGGGTACCGGCTTCAAGCTGCTGTTTTCAAAAGTGGAAGCCGGCAGCGGTGAAATCTCGCCTTTCAACGCACTGATGACGGCGCTCTCTGCCACCATCGGCACCGGTAACATCGCCGGGGTGGCCACCGCCATCTTCTTCGGCGGCCCCGGCGCCCTGTTCTGGATGTGGATGACCGCCCTGGTGGGCATGGCGACCAAGTACGCCGAGGCGGTGTGTGCGGTCAAGTATCGGGAAACCGACAAGCTCGGCAACCACGTCGGCGGCCCCATGTACTACATCAAGAATGGCCTCGGCGCCAAGTGGGCCTGGCTGGGGGTCGCCTTCGCCATTTTTGGCGGTTTTGCCGGCTTCGGCATCGGTAATACGGTGCAGGCCAATTCGGTGGCCGATGCGCTCGACTCCTCCTTCGGCATTTCGCATGTCACCACCGGTGTGGTGCTGATGGTGCTGGTAGGCGCCGTGCTGATTGGTGGTATTCGCTGGATCTCGGAAGTGGCCGGCAAGCTGGTGCCGGCAATGACCATCGCCTACTTCACCGCCGGTCTGGTGGTGCTGGCCATCAACCTTGAGGCGATTCCTGCCGCCTTCGGCCTGATCATCGAACATGCCTTCAGCCCCATCGCCGCTCAGGGTGGCTTTGCCGGCGCTGCGGTATGGATGGCCATTCGTTTTGGTGTGGCGCGCGGGGTCTTTTCCAACGAGGCCGGTCTGGGTAGTGCGCCCATCGCTCATGCCGCCGCCAAAACCGATAACCCGGTGCGCCAGGGCCTGATCGCCATGCTGGGTACCTTTATCGATACCATAGTGGTCTGCTCCATTACCGGCCTGGCCATCATCGTCACCGGCAGCTGGACCAGCGGCGAAGCCGGGGCTTCACTGACCACCCTGGCGTTCTCGACCGCCATTCCCGGTGGGGATTATATCGTTGCCATCGCGCTGGCCATTTTCGCCTTTACCACCATCCTCGGCTGGAGCTTCTATGGCGAAAAATGCGTACAGTTTCTGTTTGGCGTCAAGGCGATTGTGCCGTTCCGTATCGCCTGGGTACTGGCGCTGCCCATCGGTGCCACCCAGTCGCTGGAATTTATCTGGCTGATGGCCGATACCCTGAACGCCATGATGGCCATTCCCAACCTGATTGCGCTGGCGCTGCTGAGCCCGGTGGTGTTCCGCCTGACCAAAGAGTACTTCGCCAAACAGTGATCTTTATCACCGGGGCCGGTATTAGTCATACCGGCCCCGGCTGATATACTGGCCCGAGCCAACTTTCAGGACTCGATGCCATGCACTTACATCCCCACTACTCCAGAGAAGCCATCGCCAACCTCTGCCAGACTCATCCGCTGGTCGACTCGCTGATCGCGCTGCAACCAAGCAACTGGTTCAATCCGGAACGAAAGCCGGTCGAGCAGGCATTACCCGCCGTGGGCCTGACCAGTGGTGATGTGGCCGATGCCAGCCAGCGACTGACCCGCTTTGCCCGCTACTTCTGCGCCGCCTTTCCCGAAACCAAAACCAGCAACGGCCTGCTGGAATCACCGCTGCAGGCCATACCGGCCATGCAACAGGCGCTGGCCGCACGCTATGACCAGCCCATCGACGGCACCCTGCTGCTGAAACTGGACAGCCAGTTGCCCATTTCCGGCTCCATCAAGGCGCGAGGCGGCATTTACGAGGTGCTGCAACACGCGGAAAAACTGGCACTGAAAGCCGGCCTGCTGCATCTGGACGACGACTATGCCCGACTACACAGCGAGCAGTTTCGCGAGTTTTTCGGCCAGTACAGCGTCGCCGTCGGCTCCACCGGCAACCTGGGGCTGTCTATCGGCATCATCAGCGCCAAACTGGGCTTCAAGGCCAGCGTGCACATGTCGGCCGATGCCCGTCAGTGGAAGAAAGACATGCTACGCAGCCACGGCGTAACCGTGATGGAATACCAGAGTGACTACTCGGTGGCGGTGGCTCAGGGCCGGGCGCAGGCCGAACAGGATCCGAATTGCCACTTTGTGGACGATGAAAATTCGGTACAGCTGTTTCTGGGCTATGCCGTGGCCGGCGAGCGGCTCAAGGTGCAGCTGGAACAACAACATATCAAGGTCGATAAAGAGCATCCGCTGTTCGTCTATCTGCCCTGCGGCGTGGGCGGCGGCCCCGGCGGCGTGGCCTTTGGCCTGAAGCTGGCCTTTGGTGATGCGGTACACTGTATCTTTGCCGAGCCGACGCACTCGCCCTGTATGTTGCTGGGAGTTTATACCGGCCTGCACGATCATATTTCGGTGCAGGATCTCGGCATCGATAATATCACCGCGGCCGATGGCCTGGCGGTGGGCCGTGCCTCCGGCTTCGTCGGCCGCACCATGGCCCCCATGCTCGACGGTTTCTATACCCTGAGCGATGCAGACATGCTGGAATTGCTGGGGTTACTGAACGAGCAGGAAAATATTCGTCTGGAGCCGTCTGCCCTGGCCGGTATGGCTGGTCCTGTTCGAGTGTTGCAAGAAACCCAGGGCTATCGAAAGCGGCTGGGGCTCACCCCGGCACGACTGGCACGGGCTCATCACCTGGTGTGGGCAACCGGTGGTGGCATGGTGCCGGAGCCGGAAATGGCCCGCTACCTGGCCCAGGCCGCTTCAGCCAAACCAGCCGCTGTTTAAGCTGTCTTTGCACTGCCAGTACTGGCTCGCGTAGCGTTTGGCGCGAGCCTCGACCTTGCGCGAGGTCTTGAGCAGCCAGCCTTTGCGTTGGTGGCTACCGCGACGGTAGCCCCCCCAGCCTTCGTGATAGTTCAGGTACTGCCGATAGGCGTCCCACTTCGACACGCCGTTGATTTTACTGGTTTTGCTCATGTACCAGCCCATGAAGTCCATGGCATCGTCGAAGTCGTCCCGGCTCGACCAGCCGTTGCCGCTTTCGCGCTGATAATCGGCCCAGGTCTCGTCCTTGGCCTGGGCATAGCCGTAGGCACTGGAAGCCCGACCGTAGGGAATGAACAGAAAATAACGCATCGGTGGCCGGGCATCGTGTATGAAGCTGCTTTCCTGATACATCATCGCCATGGTGACGTGTACCGGCGCGCCCCATTTTTCCCGCGTATCGGTGGCCGCCTCGTACCAGCTGTCGTGCTGCTCGAAAATGGCGCAGATATTTTCCGGATTACGTGGTGGCGATGTCGCGCAGCCGGTCAGTAATACGGCAGCCATCAGCCAGATACTCGCTTTGCCCATGAGTGACATAAAAGTCCGTTATTATCCGCGTGGTATGGGTGTCGAATAGTGCCTGCAGTTCGGCAACATTGCCAGCCAACACGAATTTATCCCGCTCTTCAGTCATTTTTAATCATCTTATGTGCATAACCATTTTTTCACCCGACACTAAGCAGTAGAATAGCCTCCGGACGGGCTCGGCTATCGAGCATCTTTACCGGAAACTCAAGGAAACCCGATGCGCTTTTATTTCCCCATCATCATTATCGATGAAGACTTTCGCTCCGAGAACACCAGCGGCTCGGGCATTCGCGAACTGGCCGCCGCCATCGAGAAGGCCGGTATGGATGTGGTGGGTTACACCAGTTACGGTGACCTGACCTCGTTCGCCCAGCAGCAGAGCCGCGCCGCCGGCTTCGTGTTGTCCATCGATGATGAAGAACTGGCCGGCAGCCATGAAGAAGCCCACTCGGTACTGGAGCAGTTGCGCCGCTTCGTGGAGCAGATCCGCCATCGCAACCCGGATATTCCCATTTACCTGTACGGCGAGACCCGCACCGCCCGTCATATTCCCAATGCCATACTGCGTGAACTGCATGGTTTCATTCACATGCATGAAGATACCCCCGACTTCGTGGCCCGGCATATCATCCGCGAAGCCAAGGGCTATCTGGACACCCTGGCGCCGCCCTTCTTCCGCGCCCTGACCCATTATGCCCAGGACGGCTCCTATTCCTGGCACTGCCCCGGTCACTCCGGCGGCGTCGCCTTTTTGAAGTCCCCGGTCGGTCAGATGTTCCACCAGTTTTTCGGCGAAAACATGCTGCGGGCCGATGTCTGCAACTCGGTCGACGAACTGGGCCAGTTGCTCGACCATACCGGCCCGGTGGCGGCCAGTGAGCGCAATGCCGCCCGCATATTCAACGCCGATCACCTGTTTTTCGTGACCAACGGCACCTCCACCTCCAACAAGATAGTCTGGCACTCCACCGTGGCCCCCGGCGACATAGTGGTGGTCGACCGCAACTGCCACAAGTCGATACTGCACGCCATCATGATGACCGGCGCCGTGCCGGTATTCCTGATGCCGACCCGTAACCACTACGGCATTATCGGCCCCATTCCGCGCAGCGAGTTCGAGCCGGCCCGCATTCGTGAAAAGATGGAAGCCAACCCCTTCTGCCGCGAGCTGCTGGCCAGGAACCCGGATCTCAAGCCGCGGGTGCTGACCATTACCCAGTCCACCTACGACGGCATTCTCTATAACGTGGAAGAGATCAAGCACCTGCTCGACGGAGAAATAGAAACCCTGCACTTCGACGAGGCCTGGCTGCCCCACGCCGCCTTTCACGATTTCTACGGCGACTATCATGCCATCGGCGAAGGCCGGCCCCGCTGCCAGGACTCCATGGTGTTTGCCACTCAGTCGACCCACAAGATGCTGGCCGGCCTGTCGCAGGCATCACAGATCCTGATACAGGATGGCGAGGGCAATCGTCTCGACCGCGACGTGTTCAACGAAGCCTATCTGATGCATACCTCCACCAGCCCGCAGTACGCCATTATCGCCTCCTGCGACGTGGCGGCGGCCATGATGGAAGAGCCAGGTGGTACCGCTCTGGTGGAAGAGTCGCTGGCAGAAGCACTGGAATTCAGACGCGCCATGCGCAAGGTGGGCGATGAATATGGCAGCGACTGGTGGTTTGAAGTCTGGGGACCGGACGATCTGACCGATGACGGCCTGGATGATCGCGATGCCTGGATGTTGCATCCCGGCGAAGACTGGCACGGCTTTGGCGAGGTAGAGCCGGGCTTCAACCTGCTCGACCCCATCAAGGCAACCATACTGACGCCGGGTCTGAACATGCAGGGCGAATTCTCCGACAGCGGCATGCCCGCCGTGGTGGTCACCAAGTACCTGGCCGAACACGGTATCGTGATCGAGAAGACCGGTCTCTATTCGTTCTTCATCATGTTCACCATCGGCATCACCAAGGGCCGCTGGAACAGCATGGTCACCGAGCTACAGCAGTTCAAGGACGATTACGACAATAACGTGCCCTTGTGGAAAGTCTTGCCCAAGTTCATTCAGAGCCACCCCAGCTACGAGCGGGTGGGCCTGCGTGATTTGTGCGATCAGATCCATCAGATATACAAGGAAAACGACGTCGCCAGACTGACCACCGAAATGTATCTGTCGGATCTGGTTCCGGCGATGAAGCCCGCCGATGCCTTCGCCAAGATGGCGCACAAGCAAATGGAACGGGTGCCGCTGGACGAACTGGCCGGTCGTACCACTGCGGTGATGGTTGCCCCCTACCCGCCAGGTATTCCGCTGCTGATCCCCGGTGAGGTGTTCAACGAGACCATCATAAGCTATCTGAAATTTGCCCGTGAATTCAACAGCCGCTTCCCCGGCTTTGAAACCTATATTCACGGCCTGGTCGCCGAAGAAGTGCAGGGTGAAACCCGCTACTTCGTGGATTGCGTGGCCTGAAACATCAAGGCCCCTGCCAGCGCGGGGGCCTTCACGTCATCTACCGTATTCCAGCAGCGTTACAGATCCGACATCAGCTCTTCGTATTCCTTGATCACATCATCGATCACCGCATTAAGATCAAATGCGTCTCTGCGTGACAGATGCAGACAAATATCATCGATAGAGCTGCAGCCTTTTTCATTGCAGACCAACAGCACATCCTCGCCGCTGAGTTTAAAGTGAACTCGTTCCAGTTCGCTGGTGATATGCTGGTGTTTTTCCGGTATATCTATCTCTATGGTGCCGCAGGGTTGAATGATGATATTGGCATGAAGAGTATCACCGCTTTTCAGGGTGTAGCTGCGCTTTCTGGCTAACATCTCGATCCTCACTTATCCCGGTCCTGTTTCACACAAACCAAACCCCCGTCAGGAACAAACCGACGGAGGTGATGATATTTTCATCAAGCCCACTAAGGTTAGTTCAGCTTTCATCGCTTGCAAAATGCACCAAAAAAACTGGGCGACGTAGCCAGTATTACCCCTTTTCCCCTTCCGCTAATCTGAGCCCGCTTGTTGTATTTTTGTTGCAACTCGCCTATCGTCTCAGCTGTTTCAGTTCTCGAAATCTGCTTTCAATACTTTGATTATTTGAGTTTTTTACCGATTTAATCGACAAATATTCTGTTCGCCCTGTTAATCGGATTGTCCTGTTCCACCACAACGGTGGCCCTGGAACACCGTTCTTGATGGAGTAAGCGACATGACACGGAAAAAGACGACCCTGGCCATGACGATTCTGAGCGGTACGCTACTGGCCGGCCCGGGCTGGGCCGCCGAGGTACCCGCCGGCGTACAATTGGCCAAGGTGCAGCATCTGGTCAAGGGAAACGGCGCGGAGCCGGCCACCCTGGATCCGCACAAGACCGAAGGGGTACCCGAGTCCAACATTCAGCGCGATCTGTTCGAGGGGCTGGTGGTGTCCGGCCCCAGGGGCGAGACCCTGCCCGGGGTCGCCGAGCGCTGGGAAACCGACGACAACATGCGCTTCGTCTTTCATCTGCGGGCCGACGCCAGGTGGTCCAACGGCGAACCGGTTACCGCCGAGGACTTTGTGTACGGCTTTCGCCGGGCCATCGCTCCCCAAACCGCCTCGCCCTATTCCTGGTACCTGGAAATTCCCACCATCATCAATGCCTCCGCCATTCTCAAGGGTGAACAGGAAGCTTCCACCCTGGGCGTGACGGCGCTGGATGAGCGCACCCTGGAGATCAGGCTGGAACAGCCGGTCCCCTACTTTGTCACCATGCTGGCCCACACCACCACCTACCCGGTCAACCGCAAGGTGATAGAACAGCACGGCGACAACTGGACCAGGCCGGGCAATCTGGTGTCCAACGGCGCCTATACCCTGAGTGACTGGGTGGTGAACGAAAAAATAGAGTTGGTACGCAACACTCATTACTGGAACAACGAAAAAACGGTCATCGACAAGGTCAGCTATCTGCCCATCGCCTCCCAGAACGCGGCCATGAATCGTTTTCTGGCCGGTGAGCTGGATCTCACCAATGAAATGCCCATCGAACACTTCAAGCGCCTGCAAAAGGAGCACCCGCAAGAGGTCAGGGTCACCGGTTATGTGGGCACCTATTACTACCAGTTCAATACCCGAAAACCGCCCTTCGACGACGTACGGGTGCGCAAGGCGCTGTCCTATGCCATCGACCGCGACGTGATCGCCAGGCTGGTGATGGGCCAGGGTCAGAAACCCGGTTACACCATGACGCCGGAGATCGTCGACGGCTTCACCCCACCAACACTCGAGTGGGCCGGCTGGTCCCAGAAAGAGCGGGACAACCGGGCGCGTGAGCTGCTGAACGAGGCGGGTTTCAACAAGCAGAACCCGCTGAAGTTCGAGCTGCTCTACAACACCAGCGAAAACCACAAGAAGGTGGCCGTGGCCGTGGCCTCCATGTGGAAGAAACACCTGGGGGCAGAGGCCGAGCTGGTCAACCAGGAATGGAAAACCTATCTGGATACCAAGACCCAGGGCAACTTCGATGTCTCCCGTGCCGGCTGGATTGCCGACTACAATGAGGCCTCGTCCATGCTGGATCTGTTGCTGACCACCCACGGCAATAACGACGGCAAGTATTCCAACCCGGAGTTTGACGCCCTGATGAAGGCCTCCCGCGCCATCGTCGAGCCGGAGGCTCGCAATGCCAAATATACTCAGGCGGAAGAAATTCTGGCCGAAGACATGCCCATAGCGCCCATCTACCAGTATGTGACCGCACGGCTGGTGCAGCAGTATGTGGGCGGTTACCCCGACAACCCGCTGGATAACCTCTATTCAAGAGACATGTATATTCTGGCGCATTAACGGCTTATGTTGGTGATAGTCGCCACTTGATCGGCGCAATGCTGGCGGCCGGTTTGCGACCGGGGCCAGGGAGATACCAAGATGCTCAAATTTATCGTCAGGCGGGTGCTGGAAGCCATTCCCACCCTGCTGGTGTTGATCACCATCTCCTTCTTCATGATGCGCTTCGCGCCGGGCAACCCGTTCAGCTCCGAGCGCAGCCTGCCCCCCGAGGTGCTGGCCAATATCGAGGCCAAATACGGGCTGGACAAGCCGGTGCTGGAGCAGTATTTCGGCTATCTCGGCAGCCTGCTGCAGGGGAATCTGGGGCCCTCATTCAAGTACAAGGACTTCTCCGTCAACGAGCTGGTGGCCCAGGCGCTGCCGGTATCGGCGGAAATCGGCCTCTATGCCTTCTTCGGTGCCGTACTGTTCGGGGTGACTCTGGGAGTAATAGCGGCGCTCAGGCAGAATAGCTGGATTGATTATCTCACCATGTCCACCGCCATGGTCGGGGTGGTGATCCCGAGCTTCGTACTGGCTCCCATTCTGGTGCTGGTGTTCGCCATCATCCTCAAGTGGTTGCCTGCCGGCGGCTGGAACGGCGGCGCGCCCCAGTATCTTATCCTGCCGGTGGTGGCCATGATGATGCACTATATTTCGGCCATCGCCCGTATCACCCGAGGCTCCATGATAGAAACTCTGAACGCCAACTTCATCCGTACCGCCCGGGCCAAGGGACTGCCCCTGCGCCATATCATACTGCGCCATGCGTTGCGTCCGGCCATGCTGCCGGTGGTGTCCTACCTGGGGCCGGCCTTCGTGGGCATCATCACCGGCTCCGTGGTGATCGAGACCATCTTCGGTCTGCCCGGCATCGGCCAGCTATTTGTCAACGGCGCCCTGAACCGGGACTACTCCATGGTGCTGGGGCTGACCATTCTGGTCGGCGCCCTCACCATCGCCTTCAACGCCCTGGTCGATATTCTCTATGCGGTTATCGACCCGAAAATTCGTTACTGACCGGAGCAACGCATGGTAGTCAACAAAGCAAAGCGCGAGGCGCTGAAGCAGCTGTCCGCCCGGCTGGCGTCCGGCGAGCCGGAAGTGGAAGGCCGCTCCCTGTGGATGGATGCCCGCCGCCGTTTTTTTGCCAACCGCGCGGCCCTGGCCAGCCTGGTTATTTTGGGGTTGATCACCCTGCTGGTGCTGGTGGGGCCCTGGCTGTCGCCATACACCTTTGATGACACCGACTGGGGCGCCATGATGGCGGCCCCGAGCCTTGAAAACGGCCATTACTTCGGCACCGACTCCCTGGGCCGGGATCTGTTCGTGCGTACCCTGATAGGCGGACGCATCTCGTTGATGGTAGGGCTGATGGGGGCTCTGGTGGCGGTGGTGATCGGCACCCTCTACGGCGCTACCTCCGGCTTCATCGGCGGCCGCACCGACCGTGTGATGATGCGGATTCTGGAAATTCTCTATTCCTTCCCCTTCATGTTTTTCGTGATCCTGCTGGTGACCTTCTTCGGACGCAATATTCTGCTGATCTTCTTCGCCATCGGCGCGGTCAGCTGGCTCGACATGGCCCGAATCGTACGCGGTCAGACCCTGAGCCTGAAACAAAAGGAGTTTATCGAAGCGGCACAGGTGTGCGGGGTAAGCAAAGCCACCATTATCCGCCGCCATATAGTGCCCAATGTGCTCGGCATTGTGGCGGTGTACGCCACCCTGCTGGTGCCGGGCATGATACTGTTCGAGTCGTTTCTCAGCTTCCTCGGCCTGGGCGTGCAGGAGCCGATGACCAGCTGGGGCGCCCTGCTGGACGAAGGCTCCAAGTCGATGGAAATTGCCCTCTGGCAGTTGCTGTTTCCGGCCGGCTTCATGGTCACCACCCTGTTCTGCTTCAACTTTCTGGGGGACGGTCTGCGCGACGCCCTGGATCCGAAAGACCGTTAAGGAGCCGTCATGACCAGACTGTTGGAAGCCCGGAATCTGCGGGTGGAATTCACCACGCCGGACGGGGTGGTGGTGGCCGTGAACGACCTCGACTTTTCGCTGAATTCGGGCGAAACCCTCGGCATCGTCGGCGAGTCCGGCTCCGGCAAGAGCCAGACCGCCTTCGCCATCATGGGCTTGCTGGCCAGAAACGGCCACACTCAAGGGTCGATTCGGTTCGAGGGGCAGGAAATACTGACGCTGACCGAGCCGGCGCTCAACAAGATTCGCGCCAAGCAGATCGCCATGATCTTTCAGGATCCCATGACCTCGCTCAATCCTTATATGAAGGTCGGCCCCCAGCTGATGGAGGTGCTGATGCTGCACAAGGGAATAAGCAGGCAGCAGGCCTTCGAGCAGTCGGTGCAGATGCTGGATGCGGTGCAGATCCCCGAAGCCCGGCAGCGCATGGGCATGTTTCCCCACGAATTGTCCGGCGGCATGCGGCAGCGGGTGATGATCGCCATGGCGCTGTTGTGTCGACCCAAACTGCTGATCGCCGATGAGCCGACCACGGCGCTGGATGTGACGGTGCAGGCGCAAATCATGAGCCTGCTCAACGAGCTGAAGCGGGAGTTCAACACCGCCACCATACTGATCACCCACGATCTGGGAGTGGTGGCCGGCAGCTGTGATCAGGTGCTGGTGATGTATGCGGGCAGAGCCATGGAAGTCGGCGCTGTGGACGACATCTTCTACCGGCCCAGCCACCCCTATACCGAAGGACTGCTGAAAGCGATTCCCAGACTGGATACGGACGGCGAGGTGCTGCCGACCATTGCCGGCAACCCGCCCAACCTGCTGAAGATGCCGCCCGGCTGCCCCTTTCAGGAACGCTGCCACCGGGTGCACGACATTTGCCTAAGTGTATCGCCGCCGCTGATCGCCTTTGGGGAAGGTCGCCGCCGCGCTTGTCACTGGAACAGCCCTGAGCAGTATAAGGACAATAGCCATGAGCGATAAGAAACTGTTGCTGGAAGTCAACAACCTCAGGGTCCACTTCAATATCAAACCCAGACAGGCCTGGCCCTGGTCCGCCCCCGCTACCCTCAAGGCGGTGGACGGCATCAGCTTCCGGCTTTATCAGGGCGAAACCCTGGGGATAGTGGGCGAGTCCGGCTGTGGCAAATCCACCCTGGCCCGGGCCATCATAGGCCTGGTGCAGGCCAACGCCGGCGAAGTGCTCTGGCTGGGCCGTGATTTGACCAAAGTGGAGCACAAGGAACGGCGGGAAACCCGCAAAGACATCCAGATGATCTTTCAAGATCCCTTGGCCTCGCTCAATCCGCGCATGACTATCGGTGACATCATCGCCGAGCCGCTGCGCACCTT
This sequence comes from Oceanisphaera sediminis, assembly GCF_039539745.1. Lineage (NCBI taxonomy): Bacteria > Pseudomonadati > Pseudomonadota > Gammaproteobacteria > Aeromonadales > Aeromonadaceae > Oceanisphaera > Oceanisphaera sediminis. The sequence continues at coordinate 2,712 of NZ_BAABDS010000025.1, read as the reverse complement.
CTACCCGAAAATGCCGAAGGAAGAGATAACAGAAAAGGTCAGGGCCATGATGGCCCGAGTCGGCCTCTTGCCCAACCTGATCAACCGCTACCCCCACGAGTTCTCCGGTGGCCAGTGTCAGCGAATCGGCATCGCCCGGGCGCTGATCCTGAAACCCAGGCTGGTGATTTGCGACGAACCGGTATCGGCGCTGGACGTCTCCATTCAAGCCCAGATAGTCAACCTGCTCCAGGAGTTGCAGCAGGAAATGGGACTATCCTTGATCTTCATCGCCCACGATCTGTCGGTGGTGAAGCATATCTCCGATCGGGTACTGGTGATGTATCTGGGTAAACCCGTAGAGATGGGAGAGAGCCGGGCTTTGTTCGGCCACCCAGCCCACCCCTACACCCAGTCCCTGATGAGCGCGGTGCCGCTGCCGGATCCGAACCATGAACGCAACAGGCAGGTTCAGATCCTGCAGGGCGAACTGCCCTCGCCGATCAAGCCGCCATCCGGCTGTGTGTTTCGAACCCGATGTCCGCTGGCAGATGACAACTGCGCCCGCATCAGGCCAGTGCTGGAAGGCAAGGATCGGCATAGCGTTGCCTGTTTAAAAGTCACAATGGATACGGTTATGAGTAAATCCGGAGAGTAATGAAGGGGCCTGATGAGGTCAGGCCCTGAAGTGATTTTTTTATATGGAACAACACAACCAGACTCGCCTTGTTTTTATCACTAATGCAGTATTTTCAATAACATAGAATCGACATCAGCTCTTCATGTTCTGCATGCACTTCATCAATCATCTCACACAGCTTAAGTGCGTTACTGTGCGAAAGATCCAACTGAACATTTCTGGAATTTTCACTGCCTTTTTCATGACAGACTAACAATATCCCCTGTTCGATGAGTTCAAATTGAATAAGCTTTAACTCACTACGGATATATTCGCGTCTATCCGGTATATCAATTTCGATGGTACAGCATGGATTAATGGTTACGTTGACATAAAGAGCAGTGTCGCTTTGCAAGGGAAATCTGCACTTTCTCGCTAACATCATTGTCTCCTTTATTTTTCATTGCTACCGAGGAAAATGTCCTCAGACAACGAGCAAAACAGAACAACTTTTGTACAGCGCATTAAGGCTAGCCGAACTACCGAAGGTTGCAAATATAAGCGGATATTTCATCGCGATTACAACAATGCAGGTCATACCAAGCAGGTTAAATAACTGATCTATTTGGTTATACCAACCTGAATAAAAATATGATCTATTTGGAAACTGGACAAGAGAGGAAACAGAGTCACCTCCTACGACACGCCACTGGTAAATGACACTCACCGTTGCAGCCTACTGCGAACATTTACTGGATGTTCGGTCAGGCTGCAACCGCTCGTCACGGCGAGACAAGCTCGCCCCCTGAGGGCTCGGAAATGCCGTCCATGGCATTTCACGGTCGTGGGAGCCGATCTCTGTTGCCTCTTATCGAGCATTGAGTTGTCTGTAGACGGCGCTAACAGGCAACGCCGGTGCATCAAGGAGGACAAAGGGATCTGCTCAGCCGACCATCCGCGCCACGGATGGCGCGGCTGAGCCTCCAGGGAGGATTCACGGCGAGTCGGGGGAGCGGGCCCTTTGTTCGAATTTCATACAAAAATGGAATAAATCATTTGTTTAGTGGGATTGGTATTAGAAGGCTGAAAAGTGCAGCAGATACATTATTCAGTCGACCAATCGAGAAAACGAAAAAACCCCAGCATTTCTGCTGGGGTTTTTAAGATTAATGGCGGGGTGGCAAACGCGCCGCGTTTGAAGGTTGGAGCGGAGCGACTCCATCCAGACTGTTCACGGAGCCATAATGAAAAAAGCCCTGCTCGTGAGAGCAGGGCTTTTGAATAATGGCGGAGTGGACGGGACTCGAACCCGCGACCCCTGGCGTGACAGGCCGTGCCAGTCAGATAATCTTAATATACACCATTCTACATTAAACGTAACCCTTTGATATAAAAGGTTTGATCTTGGCCGGCCAGTTCAGAAGATTTAGCATCAATTGAGATCTATCACGTGGTCACGGTCACAGATTATGAGTTTTTTGAGGATCAGTAATTGATCTTACATAGTGCGCCGCGCACACTGACATTAGCTCATAATTACATCAGGAGTCACTATGCTGGCTGCTGTTTTCATTAATCGAAATATCCATGTTGAACTCCACCCTGCAGCACGTTCAGCGTATGAATGGTGCATGCAATACCCGCAGTGGATCAGTTGGTCTGACCTGCCTCAACCGATCATAACCGGACTGAGTAAAGAGCCCCTACGCGGCGTCATGATCAAAGAAGATGAATCAGACGAAGGCAAAAAATCGAAGCGACATTTTCAGCTTTACTCTCCTCTCTGGTCGACACAATTATGGCCATCGTCACGACCACCACACAAAACCTTGCTCGTCAGCTTAACCCCCAAAGAAATATCAGATGAAGAAGTTGAAACCGCTGCCTGGCTGTCAGTACTTAGTCCGCTTTTGTTGTCGGTAAACTCTCACCAAATTGCTGAAATCCGTGATGCTCTCGCAGCGTATATGCCAGTCAAAGTGCATCAAAAATTACTCGGGGCAAAGATGCTAAGTGACCCCATGCTGTGTCGATGGTTAGGCTGTAGTGGCACACTTAAAGTGGCCACCTGTTCAGAGGTGATATCATCACCTCATCAGATATACAGGTGACAC
>NZ_BAABDS010000024.1:0-128699 GCF_039539745.1 Oceanisphaera sediminis | reverse complement strand
ATTTTTTGTTTCCCAACTACCTGCGAGTGCCCACACAGTTTGCTTGATATATTGTTAAAGAGCGTTGACCTTATTTCAGGTCAGGGATGCGTATTCTACGCATTCCGCAGTGTTCGTCAAGCGTTGAATCAAACTTTGTTTCGTTGTCTTCAAACCCTTGTGACCGTTGGCGTGTTGCCCCGTGTCAGTGGATGCGCATTATAGGGAACCGCTGATTTTGCGCAAGGGCTTTTTTGACAAAAACAGGCCTTTGATGGCCAACTGACTATAACTCGACCAATGCGACTTTTATTTAATCGGATAGTACCCTTAATCAGCCTATTTTGATCCTGCTCTCGTTATTCTTCTCGCAACAACAATAATATGCATATTAAATACTTATAAAGGTAACCGTCATGCAAATACTCGATGCCGAAAAAGAGAGCAGAATCTGGCCCCTGTTCCGGCTTGGTTTCCGGGTCTTCTTTTTGGGCGGCGCCCTCTTTTCTGTTCTGGCCATGTTGTTGTGGTTACTCAGCCTGTCGGGCATGGCCGTATTGCCGGGAGTAGGTAACCCCATCTGGTGGCATGCCCATGAAATGATCTTCGGCTTTGCCCTGGCCATCGTCGCCGGCTTCGTGCTTACCGCCATGCAAAACTGGACCGGTATTGCCGGTATACGTGGCTGGCCTCTGGCGGTAGTCGCCGGACTTTGGCTGCTGCCCCGCCTGTTGATGCCACTACGCGGAGAACTAAATCCACTGGTGATCACGCTCGACTTACTGTGGCTCCCCCTGGTGGCCGGCATGGTGGCTCGGCCCGTGTTACAAGTGAAGCAATGGCGCAACCTGTTCTTTGTACCCTTGTTTGTCGTGTTCACTCTGCTCAATGCGCTCAGCTATTACGCCGCCTTCAGTGGCAACTGGTTACTTGCCGAGCGAGTATTCGTTACCGCCGTACTGGCACTGAGTGGTTTGATTGCCGTGATGGGTGGTCGGGTGATCCCCTTCTTTACTGCTCGAGCTACCAATACCGACAAGCCGGAGCCCCGACCCTGGCTTGAAAAACTGAGCCTGGGCACACTCTGGCTGGGAGTACTTGGCTGGCTACTGTTACCACGTACCGACGGCTTTAATAACGTATTGGCTGTCATGCTGCTGATTGCCGCGCTTGCCAACCTTATTCGCCTGGCCCGCTGGAACAGTAAACTGACACCGAATATTCCCCTGCTATGGATACTTCACCTGGGCTATCTCTTTATACCCCTGGGGTTACTGGCTCTGGCGGCGGCACTATTGCAATGGGGCATCAGTATCTCTCTCGCCACCCACTGGCTGACCACCGGCGCTCTCGGTATGGTCATTCTTGGCATGATCGCCCGAGTATCGCTTGGTCATTCGGGTCGGCCACTGGTCATAGGTCGCCCGGTGGTGATCGCCTTCGTCTTGTTGCTTCTGGCGGCACTGATACGAAGCCTGCTCCCGATATTGCTCCCGGGCATGACCAATATGGCCTACCACACCAGCGCCCTGGCCTGGATGTTGGCCTTTGGGATTTTCAGCTGGGTATACTGGCCGATACTGACCCGCCCGAGAATCGACGACCGTCCGGGGTAAACAAGTGAGATGAAGAGTGAGGCGAGAAGGGTGAGGTGTAAAACCCTCACCCCTTACAGCTTGCTTTACTGATTGAGTATCAGCCCGTCGCTGTCGGCATCCAGCTCCAGCGGCTTGCCGGGAACCACCTTGCCGGACAGCATGGCCTGTGCCAGCGGGTTTTCCACTTTCTGTTGTACCGCCCGCTTCAATGGGCGGGCACCAAACAGCGGATCGAAGCCCGCATGGGCCAGCTTTTCCAGTAGCCGTTCGGTAATGGTGACCTCGAATCCCTTGGTTTCGAGCCGCTCTACCAGCCCTTGCAGCTGAATGCGTGCAATGGACTTGATCTGGTCTTCTGCCAGCGGATGGAATACCACGATATCGTCGATACGGTTGATGAATTCGGGACGGAACTGATGACTCAACACACCCATCAGCATTTCCTTCATTTCATCATAATCCTTATCGGTGCTGTGCTCCTGAATCAGATCCGAGCCGATATTGGAGGTCATGATCACCACCGTATTGCGGAAATCCACGGTACGGCCCTGGCCATCGGTCAGACGGCCGTCATCCAGCACCTGCAGTAAGATGTTGAACACATCCGGATGCGCTTTCTCCACTTCATCCAGCAGGATCACCGAATAGGGCTTGCGCCGAACTGCCTCGGTCAGGTAACCGCCCTCTTCATAGCCCACGTAGCCGGGAGGCGCGCCCACCAGGCGAGACACCGAATGTTTCTCCATAAACTCCGACATATCGATACGTACCATGGCATCGCGGCTGTCGAACAGAAAATCGGCCAGCGCCTTGCACAGCTCGGTTTTACCCACCCCGGTCGGGCCCATGAACAGGAAAGACCCTACCGGCCGATTGGGATCGGATAACCCGGCCCGGCTGCGTCGAATGGCGTTGGACACCGCCTCGACCGCCTCGTTCTGGCCGATCACCTGATCGTGCAGGCTGTCTTCCATACGCAGCAGCTTGTCTTTTTCGCCTTCCAGCATCTTGGCCACGGGAATACCGGTCCAGCGCGACAGCACATCGGCGATTTCTTCGTCGGTGACCCGGTTTTTCAGCAGATGCTGTTCCTGCATTTCGGCCTGTGCCGCCAGATCCAGCTGTTTTTCCAGCTCGGGAATGCGACCGTACTGCAGCTCGGACATGCGCGCCAAATCGCCGGCTCGACGCGCCACATCCAGCTCCCGGCGTACCTGCTCAAGCTCGGCCTTGATATGCTGAGTACCGGCCATGGCGGCTTTTTCCGAGATCCAGACTTCTTCCAGATCCGCATACTCGCCTTCTTTTTCGGTCAGTTCATCACGGATCAACTGCAGTCGCTTGCGGCTGCCTTCATCGTCTTCTTTCAGCAGTGCCTGCTCTTCCAGCTTCAACTGAATGATGCGCCGATCCAGTTTATCCAGCGGCTCCGGCTTGGAGTCGATCTGCAAGCGGATGCTGGACGCCGCCTCGTCGATCAAATCGATGGCTTTATCCGGCAACTGACGGTCGGCAATATAACGGTGCGACAGCACCGCCGCCGCGACGATGGCCGGATCGGTGATCTGCACATGATGATGCAGCTCGTAACGCTCCTTGAGGCCACGCAGAATGGCGATGGTGTCTTCCACCGTCGGCTCGTTGATCAGTACTTTCTGGAAACGACGCTCCAGGGCGGCATCTTTTTCTACATATTGGCGATATTCATCGAGGGTGGTCGCCCCCACGCAGTGCAATTCTCCCCGTGCCAGCGCCGGTTTGAGCATATTGCCCGCATCCATGGCGCCCTCGCCCTTGCCGGCGCCGACCATGGTATGCAGCTCGTCGATAAAGAGAATCACCTGCCCCTCTTCCTTGGCAAGCTCGTTAAGCAGTGCCTTGAGTCGTTCTTCGAATTCGCCGCGGTACTTGGCACCGGCGATAAGCGCGCCCATGTCGAGCGACAGCACCCGCTTGTTCTTCAGCCCTTCCGGTACCTCGCCATTGATAATGCGTTGCGCCAGGCCTTCGGCGATGGCGGTTTTACCGACACCGGGTTCGCCAATCAGCACCGGGTTGTTCTTGGTGCGCCGCTGCAGTACCTGAATGGTACGGCGAATTTCATCGTCCCGGCCGATCACCGGGTCCAGCTTGCCCTGCTCGGCCCGCTCGGTCAGATCGATGGTGTATTTTTCCAGTGCCTGACGGTTTTCCTCGGCGTTGGGATCGTCCACCTTCTGGCCGCCACGTACCTGATCGATGGCCTGGCTCATCTTGTCTTTGGTCAGGCCCAGCCGTTTGAGCACCTCGCCCAACTCGCCCTTGTCGTCCAGTGCCGCCAGTAAAAACAGCTCGGAGGAGATATAGGCATCCTTGCGTTGCTGCGCCAGCTTGTCGCATTGGTTGAGCAGCCGCGCCAGCACCGGCGACACCTGCACATCCATGTCGCCGCCGCTGACCTTGGGCAGCCGATCCAATGATTTATCCAGCTCCACCCGCAGGGTATTGCTGTCGACACCGGCGGTGGTCAGCAGCGGGCGCAGGGTGCCGCCGTCCTGATTAAGCATGGCCACCAGCAGGTGAGCCGGTTCGATATAGGCATGATCACGCCCCAACGCCATCGATTGGGCATCTTGCAGGGCGAGCTGAAACTTACTGGTAAGACGATCGAGACGCATCAGGATTCTCCTCGAAAACCCCCGCCACCTGACGGGAACACAAGATTGATTACTGATACTAAAGATGGGGTTTTATGACGTAAATTCAAGCAGTCGGCACATAAGTTTTGGCTAATCCAGCCAGATCAGGCTCGCCATACGACCGGTTTGCTTATCGCGCCGATAAGAGAAAAATCGCTGGGCGTCGGTATAGGTGCAGTGTGTACCGCCATAAATATGCGTAACTCCCGCTGCCGCCAGCCGCAACCGCGCCAGCTGATAGATGTTGGCCAGCCACTTATTGTCATTCACATCACCATGAGCCACGAAGGCATCCGCCGCCAGCGGAGAGTGACTGATAAAGACGTCTCTCACCTCACCACCCACCTCGAAGGCAGCCGGACCGATAGCCGGCCCAAGCCAGGCCATGACATCGCCAGGAGCAACCGCCATGGCCTGCAAGGTGGCTTCCAGCACGCCGGCCGCCAGTCCGCGCCAGCCGGCATGCGCCGCCGCCACCACGGTGCCGGCCTGGTCACAAAACAGCACCGGCAGACAGTCGGCGGTCATGACCGCGCAAACCTGACCCGGGGTGCGAGTCACCACCGCATCGGCGGCAAGATTGCCGGTGTTATCCGGCAGGTTCAGTACCCGGGTGCCGTGTACCTGCTCCAGCCACACCGGATCGTTCGGCAAATTCAGGCAGGCTGACAGCCGCTCCCGGTTGGTTTGCACCCACTCGGGTTTGTCGCCCACATGGGTGCCCAGGTTAAGGCTGTTAAACGGCGCCGGACTCACTCCGCCGGTGCGCGAGCTTTGAGCGGCACACACCTTGGTAGGCGCCGGCCAGTCGGGCAGGATCAGATCCATACCAGATCGTCCGGATGATCTTTGGTGTCGGCGCGCAGAACTTCAACCAAGGCCACAAAATCATCGGGAATGGGCGCATGCCATTCCATCATTTCACCGCTGATCGGGTGTTCCAGTCGCAGCATCACGGCGTGCAGAGCCTGGCGCTTGAAGTTGCGCAAGAACGCCAGCAGATCGGGATTGGCACTGCGCGGCGGCTTGAGACGACCACCGTAGACAGGGTCGCCCACCAGCGGGTGCTTGAGGTGCGCCATGTGTACCCGGATCTGGTGGGTACGGCCACTCTCCAGCCGCAGGCGCAAGCGAGTGTGGGCACGAAACTTTTCCATCACCCGATAATGGGTGACCGCCGGCTTGCCGGAGGGCACCACCGCCATTTGAATGCGCTGGGTGGGGTGACGACCGATGTTGGCCTCCACTGTGCCGCCGGCCGTCATGTGACCGATGGCGACCGCTTCATATTCCCGGGTAATTTCCCGCCCCTGCAGCGCGGTGACCAGATGCGTTTGTGCCGGTATGGTCTTGGCCACCACCATCAGACCGGTGGTGTCTTTATCCAACCGGTGCACTATGCCGGCACGGGGCACTTCGGCAATGCTCGGGCAATAGTGCAGCAGAGCATTGAGCAGGGTACCGCCCGGCGTACCGGCACCCGGATGGACTACCAGCCCGGCCGGCTTGTTGATGACCATGATGTCATCGTCTTCATAGACGATGTTCAGAGGGATGTCTTCGGGCTCGAAGCGCACATCGTCTTCCAGCTCGGCATGGATCACCACCTGCTGGCCCGACAGTACTTTTTCCCGTGGCTTGTTGGCTACCTGGCCATCCAGCTGCACCTGATCCTGCTGAATCCAGGTTTTGATGCGGGTGCGGGAGTAATCGGGGAACATGTCTGCCAACGTCTGATCCAAACGCTGACCGTATTGATGATCGGCAACAACGCCGTTGAGTTCGATTTGCTGGCTCATAGAGACCACTGGTTACCAAATGATGTTTAATTAGGTATTCTAGCGGTTCTTGGCGCTGAGCTTAATCAGTTTCCGCTTACTTGGTTCCCGAATCGCAAAAATGGACTCTTTACATGGCTAAACAACGGAGCGTATGGCTCACTTTGACTCTCGCCCTGGCACTGACCGCCACCGGCTGCTCCAGTACCAAAAAAGACGAAGTGCCGGACGAGCCGCCCGAAGTGCTCTATCAGGATGCCCAGGAACGCTTGCAGGCCGGCAATTTCATTCGTGCCGCCGAGTTGCTGGAAGCCATGGACTCTCGTTATCCGTTTGGTGCCTACTCCAATCAGGTACAGCTTGACCTTATCTATGCCTACTACAAGCAGGATGACACCGCCCGCGCCCTGGCCAATATCGACCGCTTCATTCGCCTGAACCCCAATCACCCCAGCGTCGATTACGCCCAGTACATGCGGGGCCTGACCAACATGGCCACCGACCACAACTTCTTTCAGGAATTGCTGGATATAGACAGGGCCGACCGGGATCCGGCTTATGCCCGCCAGGCCTTTGCCGACTTCCGCCAGTTGCTGCGCCAATATCCGGACAGCGTGTACGCCGCCGATGCCCGTGCCCGCATGGTGGCGCTGAAAAACCGACTGGCCAAATACGACCTGTCCGTGGCCCGGTTCTACATGAAACGGGGCGCCTGGCTGGCCGCCGCCAACCGTGCCAAGTTTGTGGTGCAGTCCTACCCGGACACCGACACCCTGCAACCGGCGCTGCAAATCATGACCCAGGCTTACGACAAACTGGGCCTGAGCGAAATGGCCAACCACGCCGAAGCGGTGCTGAAAGCCAACTTCCCTGCCGGTTAATCATCTGCCAGCAACAAAAAAGCCCGCGTCTGCGGGCTTTTTTGTCTCGGCTTCTTAATTTGATTACCGCTCCGGTATCAATTCCAGATAGCGCAGCGAGCGGATGCCGTACCAACACAGGGGCTCGCCGTCGATCAAGACCGCGTCCAGTTTCAGCTCTTCTCTGGTCTGTTCCAGCTTGCCGGCGAAGGGATAAGGCTCGCTGGAACAAAGCAGTACCGGGTTCTGCTCGCGTATCCATTGTGTCTCTAACGTTGGATAACGATCGTCAAAGGTAAGCAGCTTGCCGGCAAACCCCAGATGCTCGAATATGGAATGAATGAAGGTGTCACGGCCCACACTCATGAAAGGCCTTCGCCAAATCAGGTACAACCAGGGTCGCTGGTCATGCAACACCGAAGTCGAGGAAGCACAGTCACCGGATAACAACGGCAACACCCCGGGCGAGCATGGTTTCTTTTCCGTCAGCACCGCCTGGTAGCGCACACCCAGCTCCTGCAGGGCGTCAGAATCCAGCCGTTGCGACAATAGCGTGAGCGTCTGCGGCATGTCGTGAACCGACTTCACATCGGTGGCGAGGTAAGGAAACGGACAGCTATCGGCCATTTCCCGGGTGTTTTCTTCCTTGTCGAAAATCACCATATCCGGCGCCAGCGCCGCCACCTTGTTCCACTGCACATCCTTGGTGCCCCCGACCACGGGTAACGAAGCCACTCTGTCGGCCGGGTGAACACAATATCGGGTGCGACCCACTACGTTGACACCGCACTCGATCAGGGTTTCGGTCCATGACGGCACCAGACACACTATTCTCATCACACTTCCTTGTTTTTAAAATAATAAAGGGGAGGCGTAACATTCACGCCTCCCCTTCACTTTTCTCTGGACGGCTTACTGCCCGAAGTAATTCTGCAGAAATTCGTCGAAGCCGCTGGTATCGGACTGTTCGATCTTGTGCTGACGCATCCCGGAGCGGGCACCTTCTTCATCGAAGTAGCTGTCTTCCCAGTATCGCGGGCGGCTTTGCTGCAGCTGTTGCTGGTAGCGCTTCGACAGCTCAAGGCCGAAGGGCAGAATGTCCTGACCACTCTGTTGCAGTTCGTCGAGCACCCGGGCCGACAGGGTCAGGTTCGGGTCCTGAATTGCCGCCAGCTGCTGGGCGTGGGCCTTGCCGTAGCAGCCTCGGCCACAACAGGCATCCAGCAGCGCCGCTACCTCTTTCAATTCGCCGAAGTAACGTTCGCCCAGCGCCTTGAGGCTGAGGGTGTCGCCGCCAAAGACTTCCAGCTCCAGGCCGGGCTTGCGCCCTTCCAGCACCACCTTGTTGAAATTGCGCCGGTTGAGGGCGATCTCTTCTTCCGTCAGCGGGGCCGACGGCGTCAGCAGACACCAGAGCAGAAAAGTATCCAGAAAACGGATCTGGCCCGCATCGATGCCCACCGCCGAAAACGGATTAACATCGACCGAGCGCACTTCGATATATTCGATGCCGCGGGTAGCCAGGGCTTCCGACGGCTTTTCGCCGCTTTCGGCGGTACGCTTGGGCCGGATCGGGGCGTAAAGCTCGTTTTCTATCTGCAAGACATTGTCGTTAAGCTGACGGTATTCCCCGTCCACCTTGACGCCGATTTTGGCAAATTCCGGCGCATGGGTGCCGATGGCCCGGCGCAGCGAAGACACATATTCGTCCAGACTGTTGAGTGAAATCCCCAAGTCGGCCTGTGCATTGTTGGTATAGCCCAGGTCCGACAAGCGCAGCGAGGTGGCATAAGGCAGATAAAGCGTGCCCTTGCCAAGCCGTTCAAACGGCAATTGGTGCTCGCGCCCGGCGAGGAAAGAGCCACACAGCGCCGGCGAGGCGCCGAACAGATAGGGGATCAGCCAGCCAAAGCGATAGACGTTGCGGATTAACCCCAGATACTTGTCGGACACAAAGTCCTGCAGGCAGCCGCCGTTGCCTTCAAGCTGGTGCCACTCACTCCAGAAGCTGTCCGGCATGGAGAAGTTGAAGTGCACCCCCGAGATCACCTGCATGCGGCTGCCGTAACGATGATGCAGCCCCTGCCGATAGAGGGTTTTCATGCGGCCCACGTTGGAGCTGCCGTACCGAGCCAGCGGAATATGATCGTCGCCCTTGAGCAAACAGGGCATGCTCAGCGGCCACAACTGCTCTTCGCCCAAATGGCGCATGGTATAGCCGTGAATATCACTCAGCTGCGCCAGCAATATCTCTACCGAATCCGATACCGGTGTGATGAACTCCATCAAGGATTCGGAAAAATCGGTGGTGATGTTGGCATGGGTCAGTGCCGAGCCCAGCACACCGGGGTGGCCGGTCTGGGCCAGGTGACCGTCCGGCGTGATGCGCAGGCTTTCGCGCTCTATGCCACGACGAATGCCCTTGATGGCTGGCAGGCGCGCCGGCGTCTGCCAGGCCTGGAGTCGTTCGGCCAGTGTTAACGTTGTTTTGGTCATTATTGGTTACTCTTTGGCACGGGATCATCATTCCCCCGAAGGGGAATGATGATCCCGCGAGAGGTCTGGCCTCGTTACTCAATGGTAAAGTCGTGTAACGGAAGATGGAGCTGCGCCAACGATTTTTCAAGCTTTTCCTTGTCGCCGACCACTACTACCACCATATCGTTGGGATCCAGCCACTGCTCGGCGAGCCCGGTCAGCGCCTCGCTGTCGATGCCCGCCACGATCTGCTGCTGTTTATTGAGGTAGTCCGGCGACAACTGCATCATCGCCAGCTGCAGCAAAAAACCCGCCTTGTTGCCCAGGGTCTCGTAAGACAGCGCATCCTGCTGGGAATAGCTGCTGCGCAGATAACTCAGCTCCTCCTGACTCGGGCCCTGCTCCCGGAAACGACTGAACTCCGCCAGAATGTTCTCGATGGCCGGCACAGTGGCATCGCCACGCACATCGGTAGCCACCACGAACACGCCCGCATCGCGATTACCGGTAAAGTAGGAGTGGGCACCATAGGTAAAGCCCTTGTCTTCACGCAGGTTCTGGTTGATGCGACTGTTGAAGTTGCCACCCAGGTTGAAGTTCATCAGGTTGGCATGGAAAAAAGGCCCGGTGGCATCCAGCGGCAGGGCGCGTCGGCCGATACGCAGCACCGACTGCACGGCACCCGGTACATCCACCACGTAAATGCCCGCCGCCGCCGGCTGCGGTACCACCTGTACTTCGGGCACGGGTGCCGCCTCTCCCTGCCAGCGAGTCAGAAAACCGAATGCCGTTTTGGCCTGTTCGGGAGCCAGATCGCCGGCCACCAGCACATGACCATTGGCCGGGTTGTAATAACGCCGATAGTAATCACGCACCTGCTGCAGCGTGATGGCACCGATTTGCTCGGCCCGGCCCTCGTCCGGCAAGCCCATGCGGGTATTGCCGTACATCAGCTGGCGAAATGCCTGCTGGGCCAGCCAGGCGGGTCTGTGCCGATTCTGGGCCATGGACTCCAACAGCCGGGATTTGACCTGTTCGAAATCCTGCTCACGCAACCCCGGGTGAAACAGCAGCTCTTCCACCAATGCCAGGGTTTGCGGCAGGGTCTCTGTCATGCTGGTGATTTCAATCAGATTGGTATAGAAACCGCTGCGCACGCTGATGCTGGCACCGAGTCGCTCCAGCGCTTCGCTGAAGGCGCCGGCTTTCAACCGTTCCGAGCCCTGATTCATCATCGCCGCCGTCAGGGTAGCCAGCCCGATGTCAGCCGGGCTTTCGGCCCGCTGGCCGCCGGGCAGCGCCAGGATCACCGATACCGCCGGTATCTCGTCGTTTACCGTGCCCAGCAGCTGAATGTTGTCGCCCAGGGTATCCTGCCACAGCGGTGGCACCTTGATGTGTACCGGCTCTGCCGCCGCCGGCATTTGGCTGCGATCGAAGGTGTCTGCTACCTTGCGATCCGGTAAGGACGCAAGTAGCTCATCGGCGGCCGGCAAGGTCCGCTCGGCTACTTCAAAGTTAGGTGCGGCAGCCTGCCAGTCGTTTTTGTCGGTCGGCACCACGCTCAACGCCGCCACCGGCTTGTTCTGCAGATATCGACGATATACCGCCGTTACCTGCTCGGGCGTGGTCTCGGCCAGTTGACGCCAGGCGTTGATCGCATAGAGCGGGTCGTCTTTCAGCACCTGGCCCAGTGCCAGTTGCCGGGATTTGCCTTTGGTGCTGTCGAGCCCGAGGATCAGCTCGGCACGCAATTCGGTCACCGCCTTGTCGACGTCGTCGGCCTTGATGCCCCGCTCGGCAAGTTCGGCCACGATGCGATCGATCTCCTGCTTGAGTGGCGCCAGGGAGCCGTCTTTCGACGGGTTGCTATAGGCCCAGACGCTCAGGGTACAGGCCAGCTCGGCGCAGTAATGACTGGCCCCGGCACTGACGGCCTTGCCGGTTTCCACCAACTGCTGATACAGCAGCGAGCTTTTGCCCCCACCCAGCACATTGGACAGCACATCCAGCGCCGCCTCGTCTTTATGGCCCAGATAAACGGTAGGATAAGACAGATACAGCATCGGCATGCGAATACGGCTGTCGACCAGGGTTTGATAGCGACTCTGTTCCAGTTTGGCCGGCTGCGGCTCGGCCGGGGTCACAGTCGGGCCGGCGGGAATGGGGCCGAAGTACTTGTCCACCCACTCCAGGGTCTGCTCGGTCTCAAAATCACCGGAGATCACCAGGGTGGCATTGTTGGGGCCATACCAGCGTTTGAAAAACGCCTTGAGATGATCCACGTTAACCCGGTCCAGATCTTCCACATAACCGATGGGTTGCCAGCTGTAGGGATGCTCCCGCGGATAAAGCAGTTCACCCATACGCTCGCCTACCAGCCCATAGGGCTGGTTATCGATGCGCTGACCGCGTTCGTTCTTGACGGTGTCACGCTGAATTTCAAACTTGCGCTGACTCACCGCTTCCAGCAGAAACCCCATGCGATCCGCTTCCAGCCACAGCATTTTTTCCAGATGGTTGGCGGGAACCGTCTCGAAGTAATTGGTTCTGTCCTGATTGGTGGTGCCGTTCATGGTGCCACCGGCCTCGTTGACCAGGCGAAAATGCTCCTGATCACCCACGTGCTTGGAGCCCTGAAACATCATGTGCTCGAAGAAGTGGGCAAAACCGGTCTGGCCCGGCTCTTCCCGGGCCGAGCCAACGTGGTAAGTCATCTCCACATGCACCAGCGGATCGGACTTGTCGGCATTGAGCAGCACCGTCAGGCCATTATCCAGCCGATACATCAGGTAGGGGATCACCAGCCCGTCTTCTGCCTGCTCCACCTCCTGCACCAACACGGGGGCAGCCGGTGCCAGCAAGGGGCACAACAACAATAACAGGGACCAATACTTCATGGGGTTTCCTTATATCAAGTCGCTAACCGGTTATCCCTGCAGCAGTATCTTGCCGCGGGTATGACCGGTTTCAATCTGGCGATGGGCCGCCACACCGTCGGCCAGCGGGAATACCTGGCTGACTTCCACCTTGAGCCGGCCTTCGGCCACCGCCTGCACCAACTGCTCCAGCTGCTCGATGTCGTTAGTCTTGAGCATGCCGCTGGCCGTCAGCCCCTGCCGCCTGGCAGCCGCCATCACCTCGTCGGCGGTAATGGTCGGAACCGTCACCACCCGACCACCGGATTTAACATGAGACAAAAGTGAGCATCCGGAAGTTCCGCCCACCAGGTCGAACAATAAATCCACCGGCGCCAGGGCGTTTAGGGCGGCTTCATCGCGATAGTCGAGCACCTCATCGGCCCCCAGACTGCGCAGAAAATCATGATTGGCGGGCGAGCCCAGCGCCACGACCGTGGCCCCCATATCCTTGGCCAGCTGCACCGCCAGATGCCCCACGCCACCGGCGGCGGCGGCAATCAACACCCGCTCACCGGCCTTGAGGCCACCGTGTTCGGTCAGCCCCTGCCAGGCGGTCAGCCCGGCCAGCGCCAGACCGGCGGCCATTTCATCGCTGACGGCTTCGGGCACCGGTAGCATCTCGTTACAGTCCACCACCAGCTCCTCACCATAGCCTCCACCGGAGACCAGTCCGAACACCCGATCACCGGACATGAAGCGGCACACCTCGGAACCGACTTCCTGCACTTCCCCCATCACCTCGAAGCCCGGCGACCAGGGCAGCCGGTCCTTGACGGCCTGCGCTCCCCAGCCCAGTCCGGCGCGGGTTTTGGCATCGACGGGGTTCACGCCGGCAAAGTGCATTTTGAGCCGTATCTGACTGGCCGTCAGCGGAGGATGTTCGGTCTCGACCAGCGTCAGCTGCTCCGGGCCGCCAAATGCTTCAATTACCAATTGCTTCATCTCTTGCTCCTTATCCGTCATCGATAAACCGACATCAGACCCGCAACATAGCATGGCCTCACCTGACCCTGAATGATCATTGGCCCAATGCCGCTCCCGTTGATACAGTGACAGAGGGATAAAAGCCATCCCCACCGGATCTCGTTCACATAAGGCCTTTGTCATGACCCGACTGTTTTTGCTACCGCTGATCCCGGCCCTGTTCTGGTATCTGTTTTTACTCTATAACCGTATTCCCATCAAACAGGGTGCCCGGGTGTTTTACTGGATTATAGGCCTGGGTTGGGGACTGGCGGCTTTTCTGAGTCTGATGATAGTCTTAACCCGGTAACCCCGGGGATTAGGGACTCGGGATTAGGGAATTAGCAACCCCAGTCCCTATTCCCCAGTCCCGAATCCCTTCTTTTACCAATAATTTTCCATCAGGATCTGACCGGGCTTGCGCCGCAGATGTTTCGCCAGCCCCTTGTGCTTGAGTTCGGTAACGGTGTCGCGCACCATTTGCGGGTTACCACAGAGTAACACCCGGCTGTGCTCCGGGGTGAGCGTCAGGCCGACTCTTTGTTCCAGGCTGCCATCGGCAATGGCGTGGGTGATACGGCCCGGCTCGGCACCGGCCACCGTCTCTCGGGAGACAAAGGGGACATAGTGAAAACGGGGCTGGCCTTGCGTTAGCTCGATGATCTGCTCTCGGTAGCTCAGCTCTTCGCCCAGGCGCACCCCGTGCACCAACACGATATTATCAAACTGCTGCCAGCAATGACCTTCCGCCAAAATGGATACAAACGGACCCACTCCGGTGCCGGTGGCCATCAGCCACAAATCACGGCCCGGTGGTACTTCATCCAGAGTCAGAAAGCCGGCCGCCGTGCGCTGCACCAGCAGTTCGTCCCCCACCTCGAGTCCGGCCAGATAAGGCGTGAGCTGACCTTCGGGAATGGTCACCAGATAAAACTCGCAGTCCTGCCCCGGCGGATTGACGTAGGAATAGGCCCTGGCCACTTTTTTATCTTCGCCGTGCCAGGCCAGCTTGGTGAACTGCCCGGCCTTGAATGGCTCGACGTCGGCATCCACCACCAGAGAAAACAGCGTATCCGACCATTGCTTGCGGGCCTTGACCCGGCCTGTGATCCAGTCTGCCATGCAGTGCTCTCCCCCGTTAGACCCACCCCCACTGTAGCCTTATTGCAGGCAATAAAAAACCCGCGACAAGCGCGGGTTTTTTTAACGAGCGGCCTGATTTAGGCAGCAACGACCTGAATTTTAACGATCGCTTTAACGTCGGCGTGCAGCTGCACACCCACTTCGTACTCACCAGTGTTACGCAGAACGCCGTCGTACAGGCGAACTTCGCTCTTGGCAACGGCAACACCGGCAGCGGTGATGGCGTCGGCCACGTCGCGGGCACCGATGGAGCCGAACAGCTTGCCTTCGTCACCGGACTTGGATGCGATAACCACATTTTCCAGACCAGACAGCTGGTCGGCACGGGCTTGCGCAGCAGCCAGTTGCTCGGCCAGTTTGGCTTCCAGTTCAGCGCGGCGAGCTTCAAAAGTCGCTACGTTGTCTTTGGAGGCCAGAACGGCTTTGCCCTTGGGCAGCAGGAAGTTACGAGCATAACCGGACTTAACGGTTACCTGGTCGCCCAGGTCGCCCAGTTTGGCGATTTTATCAAGCAGAATAACTTGCATTACCTTTCCTCTATAAATATTGGCGAGTTAGGCCGCTGCTTACTTGTGCAGATCGGTGTAAGGCAGCAGGGCCAGGTAACGAGCGCGTTTGATCGCACGAGCCAGCTGACGCTGAAACTTAGCGCAGGTGCCGGTGATGCGGCTCGGTACAATTTTACCGGACTCGGTAACGTAGTTTTTCAGGGTTGCGATGTCTTTGTAATCGATCTCGGTAACACCATCAGCGGTGAAACGGCAGAACTTACGACGACGGAAAAAACGTGCCATGATTCTATTCCTCAGCTAAAACGTGGATTACTCTGCAGCTTCTGCACGAGCGTCGTCACGACGGGGTTGACGCTCTTCTCTGACCTTGGCCATTTCAGAAGGCTCAGTGACCGCATGCTTGGTGCGCATAATCATGTTACGCAGCACGGCATCGTTGAAGCGGAAGTTAGTTTCCAGCTCATCGATAACAGTCTGGTCGGCTTCTACGTTCATCAGAACATAGTGAGCTTTGTGCAGCTTGTTGATCGGGTAAGCCAGCTGGCGACGGCCCCAGTCTTCCATGCGGTGAACTTGACCGCCTGAAGTGGTGATGGCGCTGGTGTAACGCTCGATCATACCGGGAACCTGTTCACTCTGGTCAGGGTGAACCATAAATACGATTTCGTAATGACGCATGGATTGCTCCTTACGGGTTAATAGCCTCTGCGTGGGCTCAGTCACACCATCGGAGGCAAGGAACTTGTAGCTAAAAACGACTGATTTTAAGGTGGCGCAGTATAAGGGATAACCAATCGGGCGGCAAGAAATTAAATGCTGGGGAATGGGGAATGGGGAATGGGGAGATTTTACCAATCCCCAATCCCGGCTTTTACCGCAGCCTGCGTTGCAGACCGATGGCGATGATCACCACGGCGGCGCCGAGGTAGACATTGAGCGCCGGAAACTCGGCAAACAGCACCATACCCATCAGGGTAACGAAGATAAGCCCCGAATATTCGCTGGCGGCAATCTTGCTGGCATCGGCCATGGCGTAGGCCAGGATGCAGATGCCCTGATAGATGATGCCGATAAGACTGGCGCCAATCAGCAGCAACCACACCTCACCCGCCACCGGCTGCCAACCGGGCAAAGCCAGGGCAAAACTCACCGGTATGGCCAGCGCCTGGGTCAGAAACAGCGTCGCCAGTACAGAGCGCCCCTGGGGCAGCCGACGTACCAGCACGTTGCTGGCCGCCATGGAAAAGGCGGTCAACAGCGCTACCCAGCCGGCCCAGTGCCATTCGGCCGGGTTCAGCACGATCAGTATGCCGCCAAAACCGAGCAGACTGATAACATAGGCCGGCAGCCGTACCTGTTCCTTGCTCAGCAGTGCGGCCAGCGGCAGTGTCATCAGCGGCGAGGCATAAAATACCGCGTTGGCGGTAGCCAGCGGCAGGTAGATCAAACTGATGAAGACACAGGCCGATCCCATCAGCAGCAGGTGACCGCGCAGCAGGTGGATTTTCCACTGTCCCCAGCCCTTCTTCGCGCGCGGCAGCCGCCACCAGAACGGCAGCAGCAACACCGAGGTCATCAAAAAGCGCAGCGCCACATACTGATACGGCGTCGCCTCGGTCTGGCCCAGTAATTTGACCAGCACATCGCCGAACGAGATCATCAGATTGCCCAGCACCAGCAATAAAATAGCCAGCATCTGCCGGTCGGCCGCCAGACGGCCCATTATGCGCTGCATGTAAATTCCACCGCCCGATTAACAAATTTGTTGTGAAAAGTGAGGTGTAAGGAGGTAAGGTGTGAGATTCCCCCCTCGCCCCTCACAATCATTGCCCGCGCTGACGAACCATTTCGAACAGACAGACACCGGTGGCGACCGAGACATTCAGGCTGGATACAGACCCGCCCATGGGAATGCTGACCAGCTCGTCACAGTGCTCCCGGGTCAGGCGACGCATGCCCTTGCCTTCGGCCCCCATCACCAGCGCCAGGGCGCCGCTGAGCTTGGCCTGATACAGGCTGTGATCGGCCTCACCGGCGGTACCAACCACCCAGACGCCTTTGTCCTGCAGCTGACGCAGGGTACGCGACAGATTGGTTACCTGAAACAGCGGCACCACTTCGGCGGCACCACAGGCCACCTTGCGCACCACAGGGCCCAGGCTGGCAGACTTGTCTTTGGGGACTATGACGCCATGCACACCGGCGGCGTCGGCGGTACGCAGGCAGGCACCTAGGTTGTGCGGGTCGGTCACGCCGTCCAGCACCAGCAACAAGGGATTGCTCTGGGTGGCGAGCAGCTGGTCCAGATCCGTCTCGTTCAACACCGGCTGAGCCTTGACCTTGGCCACCACACCCTGGTGCTGACCACCCTTGGCCTTGTTATCCAGCGCCGAGCGGCTCGCCGGCTGGGCCTTGACACCTACCGCCAGCAAGCGGGCCTGCAGTGCGTTCAGCCGCTCGTCTTCACGGCCCTTGAGCAACCACACCTCCAATACCTGCTCCGGATGAGTTTCCAGCAGGGCATCGAGGGCGTGAATACCAAAAATCAGTTCATTACTCATTTAAATTCTCGGGATTGGGGATTGGGGATTAGGGAATGGTGAATCGGGACCAGGGATTAGGGATTAGGGAATGGGGCGGGATGAGTTCACCAGTCCCTATTCCCTATTCCCAGGTTTTAATCAGCGGCGCTTTCTGCCGCCTTTGGGCTTGTTACCGCTCTTGCCTTCAACCGGCTTGGCCTCGGGCTTGGCACCGCTCTTTGGCTTGGCGCCGCTTTTCGGCTTGGCACGCTGGCGTGACTTCAGGTTCTTGGCACCCTTGCCGCTTTTGGCACCGGCCGGCAGTGGTTCTTCCACGGTTTCGAAGTCGATCTTGCGATCGTCCAGGTTCACCGCCATCACCTTGACCTTGATCTTGTCACCCAGACGATAGCGGCGACGGAAGTTCTCGCCGATCAGGGTCTGACGCGCCGGATCAAACTGGTAGTAATCGTTCTGCAGGCTGGAAATATGCACCAGACCGTCGATATGGATCTCGTCCAGCCGCACGAAGAAACCGAAGCCGGTCACGTTGGCGATGGTGCCGCCAAATTCGCTGCCCACATGATCGAGCATGTATTCGCACTTGAGCCAGTCGGCCACGTCACGGGTGGCGTCATCGGCACGGCGCTCGGTGGTGGAGCAATGATCGCCCATGGGAGCGACTTCATCATACTGATAAGGCACGCCGCCGGTCTTGCTGCCGCCGTTACCCTGTATCTTGCTCAGCTGGGCCTTGATGGCACGGTGCAACACCAGATCCGGGTAACGGCGAATGGGCGAGGTAAAGTGGGCATAAGACTTCAGCGCCAGGCCGAAGTGACCCATGTTGTCGGCCTGATAAATCGCCTGCTTCATGGAACGCAGCAGCATGGTCTGGATCAGCTCCGCATCGGGTCTGTCCTTGATCTGCTCGGCCAGCAGCGCGTAATCCGCCGGCTCCGGCTCCAGGCCGCCTTTCAGCTCCAGACCCAGCTCGCCGAGGAAACTGCGAAAACCGGTCAGTTTCTCTTCACCGGGCTTGTCGTGCACTCGGAACAGGGCATGGGCATCCTGCTTTTCGATAAAGCGGGCGGCCGCCACGTTGGCCATGATCATGCATTCTTCGATGATCTTGTGGGCGTCGTTGCGCACCACCGGCACGATTTGCTCGATCTTGCGCTGAGGGTTGAACACGAAGCGGGTTTCTTCGCTCTCGAACTCTACCGCGCCGCGCTGATGGCGTGCCGCCTTCATCGCATGATACATCTCGTTCAGCGCTTCCAGATGCGGCACCAGCGGCGCATAACGCTCGCGCAGGGTTTCGTCTCCCTTCAGCATGGCCGCCACCTTGTTGTAGGTCAGACGGGCATGGGAGTTCATCACCGCTTCATAGAACGTGAAGTCGGACAACTTGCCGGAGGCAGACACTGTCATCTCGGCCACCATGCACAGTCGATCAACCTGCGGGTTGAGCGAGCACAGGCCGTTGGACAGCACCTCGGGCAGCATGGGAATCACCTGCTCGGGGAAGTAAACCGAGTTGCCGCGCAGATAGCCTTCGTTGTCCAGTGCCGTGCCGGGACGCACATAGTAGGACACATCGGCAATGGCCACCCACAGGCGCCAGCCGCCGGAAGCCTGGGGCTGACAGTAGACCGCATCATCAAAGTCGCGGGCATCTTCGCCATCGATGGTCACCAATGGCAGATCACGCAGATCCTTACGGCCCAACTTGGCTTCTTCCGGCACCTGTTCGGTCAGCTTGGCAATTTCCTGCTTCACTTCTTGTGGCCACACATGGGGAATACCGTGGGTGCGCAGGGCAATGTCGATTTCCATGCCCGGATCCATGGTTTCACCCAGCACTTCAATCACTTTACCCACGCCGGTCATGCGCTTGGTGGGGCGCTGGCTGATGGCAATCACTACCACCTGGCCCATGCGTGCACCCATGGTCTCGCCCTGCGGGATCAGAATATCCTGCGCGATACGGCTGTCGTCCGGTACCACATAGCTGACGCCGTTTTCCACGAAATAGCGGCCAACCACTTCCAGATCGCGGGACTCCAGCAGGCGCACCACCCGAGCCTCGCGTCGGCCCTTGGAGTCAAAACGCAGCGGCTGCACCAGGGCGTGGTCGCCGTGCATCAGGGCGTCCATCTCACGCTGGGAGAGGAAGAGATCGTCGCCGCCATCTTCCGGGCGCAGAAAACCGAAGCCTTCCCGGTGACCGATGACACGGCCCTTGATCAGATTCAGCTTGTCGGGCAGGGCGTAACTCTTGTTACGGGTGAATACCAGCTGGCCGTCCCGCTCCATGGCGCGCAAGCGGCGACGCAGGGCTTCGGCCTGCTCTTCGCCATCCAGCGCCAGCTCGGCAAAGATATCGTCCCGGGAAACCGGGCCTTGCTTGGTTTTAATAAGCTCGAGAATAAACTCCCGGCTGGGAATGGGGTTTTCGTATTTTTCGGCTTCCCGCTTAAGGAAGGGGTCTTGTTGTTCTGACATAAAGTGGTCCATTTGAGCACTGTAATAAGGGAAGTATATCTAAAGGATAAGAATAACAAGTGACAAAGCGCCCGGTTAAGCCAGTGCTGCTTAAACGGGCGCTTTTGTCACGAGGGGAAGCCGCTTGTCATTACAGTGATTTCAGCATCTCTTCCGGCAACGCCAGTGTCTGGTTGCTGTTCACACCGATGCCACGCTCGATAATATTGCGCGCTATGGCCTTGGCTTCGTCCAGCGAATGCATCACATAGGTGCCACACTGGTATTCGTTCAGCTCGGGGATCTGCGACTGGTTTTCTACCTTCAGCACATCTTCCATCGCCGCCTGCCAGGCCGCCGCTACGCGTTGCTCGTCGGGTTCACCTACCAGGCTCATGTAAAAACCGGTACGGCAGCCCATGGGCGACAGATCGATAATTTCGACGCCGTCACCATTGAGATGATTGCGCATAAAGCCGGCGAACAGGTGCTCCAGAGTATGGATGCCCTTCTCGGACAGGATTTCCTGGTTCGGCAGGCAGAAGCGCAGATCGAACACGGTAATGGTGTCGTTATGAGGCGTGGCCATGGTTTTGGCTACCCGCACCGCCGGTGCTTCCATTCGGGTATGGTCAACGGTAAAACTGTCCAGCAGTGGCATATGTTATTCCTTGATTCGATGTTAATAAGCAATTGTGACAAAAAAGCCGGCTGGTTGAAACCAAAGGCTGGTGATTAGGGATTGGGGACTAGGGGAGCCCTATTCTCTATTCCCTATTCCCCCCACTTTCACACCGCTTCTTCGTTCTGTTCACCGGTACGAATGCGGATCACCTGGCCCACATCGAACACGAAGATTTTGCCATCACCGATCTTGCCGGTGCGCGCCGTGTTTTCGATGGCTTCGATACAAGCTTCAACCAGATCGTCCTGCACCACCAGCTCCAGCTTCACCTTGGGCAAAAAGTCCACCATATACTCGGCACCGCGATACAGCTCGGTGTGACCTTTCTGACGGCCAAATCCTTTTACTTCCGATACCGTCATGCCGGTAATGCCGCGCTCGGCCAGGGCTTCACGCACGTCATCCAGCTTGAAAGGTTTGATGATGGCTTCAATTTTCTTCATCGGTGGCTCCTTACCAATTTATTTTGCCAAAACCCGAGGTAATGGGGTAACGCCGGTCTTTGCCGAAGTTACGCGGGGTGATCCGCGGCCCCACCGCACTCTGACGGCGTTTGTATTCGTTGATATCCACAAGCTTGATCACCCGGCGCACATCGGCTTCGTCGTAACCGGCCGCCAGCAGATCATTCAGCGATTGGTCCTGCTCCACATAGGCTTCGAGCATGGCATCCAGCACATCATACGGCGGCAGGCTGTCCTGGTCGAGCTGATCCGGCGCCAATTCGGCCGAGGGCGGCCGGTCGATGACCCGTTGCGGTATTACATAGCCCAGGGTATTGCGATAACGGGACAGCTCGAACACCAGGGTCTTGGGCACGTCCTTGATGGGAGCAAAGCCGCCGACCATGTCGCCGTACAGGGTGCAATAGCCCACCGCCACCTCGCTCTTGTTGCCGGTGGTCAGCACCAGGCGGCGGCGCTTGTTGGACAGCGCCATCAGCAACACGCCCCGGGAGCGCGCCTGCAGGTTTTCTTCGGTGGTGTCTTTTTCGGTACCCTCGAACATGGGCGCCAGCTGGCCCATGAAGGCATCGAACATCGGCTCGATGGACACAATATCGAACTCGATATCCAGCAGCTCGGCCTCCTCTTTGGCGTCTTCCACGCTGATGGAGGCGGTATAGCGAAACGGCATCATCACCGCCTGCACCTTGTCCTTGCCCAGCGCATCCACGGCAATGGCCAGGGTCAGCGCCGAGTCGATGCCGCCGGACAGCCCCAGCACGGCGCCGTTGAAGCCGTTCTTGTTGACGTAATCCCGAGTGGCCAGCACCAGCGCCTGATACACCTCGGCCAGCGGTTCGAGCGGCGGCTGAACGTCGGCAGACACGGGCGCGCCCTGCTCGAACCGCACCAGTGCCAGCTCGGTGTCGAACGCTTTCAGGCTCTGGGTCAGTTCACCTGCGGCACTGAAGACCTTGGAGCGACCGTCGAACACCAGCTCGTCCTGGCCACCCACCTGATTGAGATACACCAGCGGCAAGCCGTTATCGCGGCTGCGCTGGGCCAGTAAATCCTTGCGGATCCAGGCCTTGCCTCTGTGATAGGGCGAGGCATTGAGACTGAGCAGCAGCTCGGCCCCCGCCGCCTTGGCCGCCGCCGCCGGGCCCGCTTCCCACACGTCTTCGCAGATCAGCAGGCCCAACCGATGGCCCTTGAACTCGACCACGCAACTCTCGTCGCCGGCGCCGAAATAGCGTTTTTCGTCGAACACGCCGTAGTTGGGCAGCAGTTGCTTGAAGTAGCGGCCCTGCAGTTTTCCCTGAGAGAAGAAGGAAGCGGCGTTATACAGGTTGCCGTCTTGCCGCCAGGGGTGGCCGACCACCAGGGCGGTATTGGCGCTGGCTGCGGCCAGTTGTTCGAGGGCGGCATCGACACGCAGGTAGAGATCGTCACGAAACAGCAGGTCTTCCGGCGGATAGCCGGTGATGGCCAGCTCGGGGAACAGCACCAGCTCGGCGCCCTCTTGCTCGGCGTCACGAGCGGCGGCCAGCATGGCCTGGATATTGGCTTCGATGGCGCCGACGGTCAGATTCAACTGCGCCAGCGCCAGGGTCAGATGTGAGGACATGGATTGCCTGTAAGCTCATGGAGTTGCAAGCATGATAAAAAAAAGGCGCCGGGGTTACCAGCGCCGGTTGTCTCAGTCCGTCTTGGGGGTGCAGGTCAGGGTGCTGTAATTTGTGACGTACTTACTTACCTGCAAGACACAGGGAATATTTCCGCTAGCAATATCGGCTTCACTCAGGCTGATGGCTTTAGGATTGGTAGCTCCAACATTAAACACAAAGTTACTGTTATTTGAGTTTTCACTGAAGGTTACCGTTGCTCCCACTCCAGCCGAAACCGTGCACTGATAACTGGCAGTCGCCACATCCGCTTCTTTATTGAGAGTGCAGCTACCATTGGTGGCGGTGACCGTCGTCTTGCCGAAGTCATTTTTCGAACATGATATAGCCGTTGTAGAATTCTTATTCGCCGTGGTCAAACATTGAATTATCCCGTCAAAGGTCACTTCTGAAAGGGATCCGGCTTTGATCTCCACATCCAGGCTGGAACTGAACACATTGCTGCCATCAAAGGCGGAAATAGCGCTTTTGCCCGTTAAGCCCGCTAGCCCACTGTTATAGCGCGTCATCCTGACCGTCACCTTGGGCTTGTCCAAAGGCGTTATCAGCTCACCGGTCACATAACCTCGCGAATAGGTACCAAAATAGTTGTTGTCAGGATCGACAATGGTATTGATATCCTCGTTGGTTACATCCAAATACAGATCATCTGCTACACTCAGCCCCCAATCCGCCAACAGGGTGACATTCACCTCATTAAAAGACACCCTGGTCAGCCAGTCATCTTTGGTAAGATCGATGTTATCCAGCAAAGCCTGGGGCAGTATGTCGACATAGATAGCCCTAGCGGCAAACTGGTAAGATGATGAGACAAACAACCCGGTCAAATCATCAAAGGCTGTCAACTGCTCCGCAGTACTATTGGTGTCCAACCAGTCACGATAATTTGTCGCCGTATAATCGACGGTTTGCGTCCCCTCCTTTAGCTCTGATACATAAGCCTGCACGACATATTTTATATAAGATTGATAGAGCGTGACATTATCCACATCTGTCAGATAGCCGGGAGGAAACACGTTCAACGAAACCAGGTTCCAATCCGGCATCACCTGATAATAACCGTCGATCCGCAACATGCGACAGGACTCAAAATATGTGGTCCCGGTATGAGTATGCCCCGGATTGAATTGATTATAGTTATCGGTAAACAGGCTGCTGGAGGGCACATCGTAATGATCTTTGCAGCAGGTGGTACAATCTTCATTGCTGCTACCTCCCCAGCCTTTATCCGCCAGCTCACCGTTTTCCCAATAAATACCTTGCGACAAGGCGATGGGAGCGGCCGGCTTTCTGGTGGACTTGGTCCCGATCTGCGCATCACAGGAACAATATAGGGTCCTGCTATTACTCTTGATCAGGCTATCGCTGCTCGCATCATAGATAACGGAATCAAAGCTAACCACCACATCGTCGCCTTTCTTGCTGATTTCAGGCGCGGGCTTGGTGGTTTCCTGTTTAATGCCGGTATTGGGATCAAGTTCGATGGAAACAATATCCGGAATCGCGCCCGGAGTATGGTTCACCTCGGGGCCGCCCTGCCCCAAACCGGTATTGTCCCCGCTGCTGCCGAAGGGGCCGCCGTCGATGGAAAGATTGGGCGAGACCACCGACGCCAGGGTAAAGCTTTGCGGCGCTCCGGTGTCGTTCCAGTCGACGGTCACCGCTACTTCTTTTTTACCCGAGATAGTGGGATTCTTAACCCAGGCTGTGCCATCCCAGCCATAATCATCCACCGTCCAGCCGAGGTCGTAGGTCACCCCATCCAGAGTCGTCGATTCGGTGCCACCGGTGATATCCTGATATCCCTGCTGGTCCTTGAAGTACCTGAGCTCGTCCAGCCTGGATTCGGCCAGCCGCAGGGCCACCTCCCGGCTGCGACCGTCCCGGCTGTATTCCAGATAGACCTTGTTCAGCTGCAACAGCGAGCCCGCCGTGACCGCCACCACGATAAAGGCGAGCAATACCTCGATCAGGCCAAACCCTTGTTGCCGTTTCATCCTGCCTCCTGTTACCAGTCTTTCCAACTGCCGGGAATTGTGCTCAGGCTGATGAAGGGATTTCCCACTCCTCCGCCACTGCCATCGCAGTTGGTCAGGGTACAGAGCACGCCTGCATCATAAACTGCATCGAAGGTGCCGTTTAAATTATCGCCACCATGATTGGTTGAAATGGCGCCAAATATCTGGGCGCCGCCATTCAGTTTCACGTCAAATTCGGTGGCGTCGGTAGGGTCTGAGTCATAAGAAAACAACAAGCCATAAAATTTATCCCCGCCATTCGCCGTAACATCGGCGTCCTTGACAATAACGATGGCGGGGCTTGATGCCGAGCTGGTGATATTACCGAGATCACATCCACTCCCCCCATCAACAATAAAAAAGCCCGGTGGGGCGACATCATTACAACTGGACGCTATTCCCGTGGCCATGGCTTCGATTTTGTCCCAGTCTCCAGCGCCGTAACCGAACATATACTCCAGCATATCGGTCGGGAAATCGGGATCGTTGTCGACCACATCGGTGCCGAATACCACGGTGCCGCCACTCTTGGTACTGATGCTGGCGCTGCAGCCGGAGCCGCTGTCATAATCCCCCAAGTGACAAGTCTGCATGCTGCCACCGCCAGATATATCCTCCCCGGACCAGATCGCCACCGGTATTCCGGGCCCGCCACCATTAGGGTTGCCCACCACCGTCATATTACCGCTGATCCCCGTACTGGCCCCGCCCACCAGCAACGGCGCCGCCGGCCCGGAGTTGTTGGGGTTGAGGATGCTGCGCTCGGCCACCTGCACGCTGATGGTGGTGGTGCCACCATTGGCCAGGGTGGCAATAGATACGATCTCTTTGACCCCGGAAACTGGAACATCCTGGGCTATGGTAACTTGGTAAGAGGCCGTGGCCGCCGAGGTGCTGATCGAACCCGAAGGGATGGTAGTCGCGGCTCCGCTAACCTTGAGCGTGGCCATGGCCTCAGCTACGCCCTTTTCGGCGGCGGCATAGGCCAGCCGGTACTCGATTTCGTTGAGCGCGATGCGCTTTTCTGACACCAGTGCCTTGCCGATAAATACCGACACCGATATCAGAATCGATACCAGCATCAGCGTCACGGTCAGGGTGGTAAATCCGTTTACCTTGTGCATGGCCTAATATCCGTCGTTGCGTAGTTTTATCTGCCGCTGCAGGCTCATGGAGAGTGCAGGCCTGGTGGCATGCGAAGCGGAAATAGCCAGATCGATGGCGCGCATGCCGGTCGCACTGGCGCCGGAGGCCAGCGCAAAACTCAGACTGTCGATCAGCACTTCTTTTTCCGAAACCAGCTTGTTGCCGGTACCGCAGAGTGTATTCAGAGCTACCGTAGTGGGTTCGTTATAGTCGGTGGTTACTTTCAGCTCTTTACCGGCCTTGTCGTAACTGTATACCCGAACCACGGCACCGGTACCGCTCGGTGGATCCGGATCCCAGTATTTAATACGAATACAGTCAGGTTCGGTGGCGCCCGAAGAAGTATGCAGATCGGCTACTGTTGAAAATACGTACTTGGGCGAGCTGGCACCGGAGGGCGGTGTTCCGAGAGCTAATTCTGCCGCCGCACTGGGGTGATAGCCCGCCCGCTGAATATCCCGTACCATAATATCGGTGATACTTTGCACATCCTGATTGAGGCGAGACAGCATCAGGGTGGTATTGCCGGACACCATGACGCTGGTAAACAGGGAAATGGCGCCCGCCACCACCACCAGGCCCGCTATCAGCGAGACCAGCATTTCCACCACCGAAAAACCACCTTGCCGACCGGTATTCAGCATTTTGGCACCCCTATCAACTGATCATCGGAACAGGTGCGAATGCGGCCATAGTTGGAAGTAATGATGCTCATATGCTGAGTTCCATTAGAGGCAATAATACTACCGGGACTCAGAGTGTTACGTCTGGGCCTGAAAGTTAGCTCAGCATAGGGAAACTTAAGGCTAACGGACGGATAATGGCTTGCCTTGATTTCTTCTATGACACTACCGGAACAATCCGTAGAGTTTTTGATTTGATATTCCCAGTTAACACTTTCAGACCCACTAAAACAGACGGTAATGTCTTTATTGCGCTTGATCGCCTCGCTGCGCGCCAGCTGCAAATCCGCATAAATGGCCATGCCGGCACTGCGCACCGTATACTGCTGACGCAGAGTCTGAAAGCTGGGCACGGCAATGACCAACAATACCGCCATCACCACCAGGCCGATCAACAGCTCAATCAGAGTCAGCCCTGCCTGACGCTTTTTCATTGGCTTCCTCCCTGAAGACAAAATCCCGCGACAAGCGCATTTGCAGTGACTAAGCTTCGTTCATATCTGGCGTTTAGACAAGGATGTTCTGGATGCAAAAGAGTACCGGTTTTACCCTGATAGAGCTGATGATAGTGGTCGCCATCGTGGCCATTCTGGCCACGGTCGCCTACCCCTCCTTCACCGGCTACCTGTTGAAAAGCAAGCGGATAGAGGCGATACAGAGTCTGTACGGCATGCAATTGAAACAGGAAGACTGGCGTATTTCTCATGCCACCTATGCCACTACCAGTCAGGCGAGCGGCACCTTTCTCCCCACCCATGCCGATTACACCTTTGAAGTCAGTGGCGCCAGCGCCAGTAATTATGAGCTGATTGCCACTGCCAAGAGCGGATCCAGCCAGTTGAACGACAAGGAAGGGGCAACCAGTTGCAGCCCGCTGACGTTAAGCAGGGACAACAGCAAGGCACCGGCCATCTGCTGGCAGTAATAGCAAGGCCAGTAAACAAATGATCTATTTCATTTCTGTGTAAACGTCGGACAAAGGGCCCGGGAATAACCGCCTCATAAAACAACACTTTGAGGGATACAAGAAGGCCTCCGATATCGGAGGCCTTGTCAGTCAATCAAGTACCATGTCTGATCAGGTGTCGTGTCAGGATACCTGTTTGACCTTGAGCTCGGCCGGTACTTCAAACACGATGTTTTCTTCCCGCCCCGGATGCTCGGTGACGGTGTGGCCACCCAAAGACTGCAGGTGGCTGATCACTTCCTGCACCAGTACTTCGGGTGCCGAGGCCCCGGCGGTCACGCCGATGCGCTGTGCCCCTTCCAGCCAGTCCGCCTCGATCATTTCCACGCAGTCGATCAGATAGGCTCGAGTGCCGATCTTCTCGGCCAGTTCGCGCAAGCGGTTGGAGTTGGAGGAGTTCTTCGAGCCCACCACCAGCATCACGTCCACCTTGGCTGCCAGCTCGCGCACCGCATCCTGCCGGTTTTGCGTGGCGTAACAGATGTCGTCCTTGCGCGGCCCCTCTATGGTGGGGAAGCGCGCACGCAGGGCGTCGATCACGTCCGAGGTTTCATCCACGCTCAGGGTGGTCTGGGTCACGAAGGTCAGGTTATCGGGGTTGTTCACCACCAACTGCGCCACGTCATCCGGATTTTCCACCAGATACATGCCGCCCTCGGCGCTTTCGTACTGACCCATGGTGCCTTCCACTTCCGGATGACCCGCATGGCCGATAAGAATGGTCTCTATGCCCTTCTTGCTGGCACGGTGTACTTCCATGTGTACCTTGGTCACCAGCGGACAGGTGGCGTCAAACACCTTGAGGCCCCGGCGCTTGGCTTCTTCCCGTACCGCCTTCGACACGCCGTGGGCGGAAAAGATAACGATATTGTCGTCCGGCACCTGATCCAGCTCTTCCACAAACACGGCGCCCGCGTTCTTGAGCCTGTTGACCACATAACGGTTGTGCACCACTTCGTGGCGCACGTAGATGGGCGCCTCGAATTTTTCCAGCGCGCTCTGCACTATGCTGATGGCCCGGTCGACCCCGGCGCAAAAGCCGCGTGGGTTGGCGAGTAGAATATCCATGTCAGGCTCCTTATTTATCAACATCCTGTTGCTCGACGGCCAGGATCTCAACCTCGAAGGTGACCTGACAACCGGCCAGCGGATGGTTGAAGTCGACGGTGACCGAATCGCCGGCCACGCCGCGCACTATGCCGGGGATCTCGGCGCCATTAGGCTGGGTAAAGGACAGAATAGCCCCTTCTTCCAGACTCATGTCGGCGGCGAAGCGGCTGCGCTCCATATGATGAATATTGTCCGGATTGACCGGCCCGAAGGCATCGTCCGGCCCCAGCTCAAAGCTGTGGCTGGAGCCTTCGGTCAGGCCCAGCAAACAGGCCTCGAAACTCGGCGTCAGGCTGCCGTCGCCCATCTTCAACTTGGCGGGTTTACCGTGCAGCTGGGTGCTGTCGGCCACCGAGCCGTCTTGCAGCTTGATGGTAAAGTGAAACAGGACTTCGCTCTGCGGGCCTATCTGTTTGCTCATTGGGGGCTGTCCTTCTTGAAGCTGTCGATAATGATCATGGCGGCACCGACGAAGATGAAGCTGTCGGCCAGGTTGAACGCCGGCCAGTGCCAGTTGCCGACGTAAAAGTCGAGAAAGTCCACCACATGGCCCAACATCAACCGGTCGATCACGTTGCCGATGGCCCCGCCGATGATCAATGCATAGGCCACCGGTAACCAGCGCGCGGCTCTGGGCAGTTTGTGCATCCAGACGCTTAGCAGCACGGTCACCGCAAAGGCCAGGCCGGCAAAGAACCAGCGCTGCCAGCCGCCCTGATCGGCCAGAAAGCTGAACGCCGCGCCCGGGTTATAAACGTGCACCAGGTTGAAGAAGGGGGTAATCTCCACCCCCGGGTAGCCATAGGCCAGGTTGGATACGGTGAGCCATTTGCTCAGCTGATCCACCGCTATGGCCACTATCGCCAACCACCACCAGCGCAGGCCGGTTTCCCGCAGCATCGCCATCAGGCAAACCGGCGAACTTCGCCGTCTCCGGCCACGTTGGATACGCAGCGACCACAGATACCCTCGTGGCCCTCATGGCTGTTGACGTCATCCACATGGTGCCAGCAACGAGCACACTTTTCGGCGTCACTTTTGGCGACCTTCACCTTGAGTCCGGCCAGCTCGGTGTCGGCGGCGTCACCGGCCTCAATCAGCGGCTGCACCGTCACGCTGGAGGTCAGCATCACGAAGCGCAACTCGTCACCCAGTTGCTTGAGCTTGGCTGCCAGAGAGTCTTCCACATAAAGGGTGATGTCGGCTTCCAGTGCGGCGCCAATCACCTTGTCTTTACGGGCGGCTTCCAGCGCCTTGTTCACCGCCTGGCGCATCTTGAGCAGCTCGGCCCAGTAGCCATCGTTCAGCTGCTCGTCACCGGCCAGACCGAACAATCCGTCGTAGAACTCTTCGGTGAACACGAATTGTGACCGTTGGCCGGGCAGCAGATTCCAGATTTCGTCGGCAGTAAAGCTCATGATCGGCGCCATCCAGCGCACCAACGCTTCCACTATGTGGTAAAGCGCGGTCTGGCAGGAACGACGGGCCAGGCTGTCGGCCTTGGCGGTGTACTGCCGGTCCTTGATCACATCCAGATAGAAGGAGCCCATTTCCACCGAGCAGAACTGCATCAGCTTCTGGGTCACCAGATGGAAGTTGTACTCATCAAAGGCGGTGGTGATTTCCTGCTGAATGGCCTGAGCACGACCCACGGCCCAACGGTCGATCAACACCATGTCATCGGCGGCGACCATGTCGGTGGCCGGATTGAAACCGTTCAGGTTGGCCAGCAGGAAGCGAGCCGTGTTACGAATACGGCGGTAGGCATCGGCGCTGCGCTTGAGGATTTCGTCGGACACCGTCATCTCGCCGGAATAATCGGTGCTGGTGACCCACAGACGCAGAATATCGGCACCCAGCTTGTTCATCACCTGCTGCGGGCTGACCACGTTGCCGATGGACTTGGACATCTTGCGGCCATTGCCGTCCACGGTAAAGCCGTGGGTCAGCACCTGCCGGTAAGGGGCGTGGCCCTTCATGGCGGTGGAGATCATCAGGGATGACATGAACCAGCCGCGATGCTGATCCGAGCCTTCCAGATACATGTCGGCCGGGTGGCCCTTGAACTCGGAACGCACGTCCACCACAGAGGAATGGGTCGAGCCGGAGTCAAACCACACATCCAGGGTATCCAGCACTTTTTCGTACTGGTCGGCGTCGTCGCCCAGCAGTTCGGCCGGGTCCAGATCCCACCAGGCCTGAATGCCGGCTTCTTCCACCCGCTTGGCCACGGCTTCCATCAGCTCGGTGGCACGGGGGTGCAGCGCCTGGGTTTCCTTGTGCACGAACAGGGCGATGGGCACGCCCCAGGTGCGCTGGCGGGAGATACACCAGTCGGGACGGTTTTCTACCATGGCCTCGATACGGTTCTGGCCCCACTCGGGCACCCACTGCACCTTTTTGATCTCGGCCAGCGCCTGGGTGCGCAATCCGGCCTGATCCATGCTGATAAACCACTGGGGGGTGGCACGGAAGATAATCGGCGTCTTGTGGCGCCAGCAATGCGGGTAGGAGTGCATGATGGCCTGATGGTGCAACAGGGCGCCACGCGCTTTCAGCGCTTCTACCACCGCATCGTTGGCCTTGAACACATGCTGACCGGCAAACAGCTCGGTGTCGGGCAGGTAAACGCCGTTGCCACCCACCGGGTTGGCCACTTCCAGACCGTAATGCTGACCCACCACGAAATCTTCCTGGCCGTGGCCGGGAGCGGTATGCACGGCGCCGGTACCGGATTCGGTGGTGACGTGCTCGCCCAGTATCGCCGGCACATCGAAGTCGTAGAAGGGATGCTGGAAGCGCTTCAGCTCAAGCGCCGCGCCCTGACAATAGCCCAGGTTGTGATAATGGCTGATGCCGGCCCTGTCCATTACGTCCTTGACCAGATCGGCGGCCAGGATCAGACGTTCCGGCTTGTCCCCTTCCACCTGTACCAGAGCGTAGCTCAGCTCGGCATGCAGCGCTACCGCGCGGTTGGCGGGCAGCGTCCAGGGAGTGGTGGTCCAGATGGCGACCGACAGCGGGCCCTGACCGGTATGGCCGTCGGCACAGTCGAAGCTGGCCGCCACGGCCGCTTCGTCTACCGCCTTGAAGCGCACGTCGATGGCCGGCGAGCGTTTGTCTTCATATTCCACTTCGGCTTCGGCCAGTGCAGAGCCACAATCGGTACACCAGTGCACCGGCTTGGAGCCCTTGTGCAGATGGCCGTTGTCGATGATCTTGGCCAGCGAACGAATGATGTTGGCTTCGGTATCGAAGTTCATGGTGAGGTAGGGATTTTCCCAGTCACCCAGCACGCCGAGACGGATAAAGTCGGTTTTCTGTGCTTCAATCTGCTCTTTGGCGTAGGTCCGGCAGGCGGCGCGGAATTCGGCGGCAGACACCTTGACGCCGGGCTTGCCGACCTTGCCTTCCACTTTCAGTTCGATGGGCAGACCGTGGCAGTCCCAGCCCGGAATGTAGGGCGAGTCGTAACCCAGCAGTCCCTTGGACTTGACGATAACGTCTTTCAGGATCTTGTTGACCGAGTGACCGATATGAATGCTGCCGTTGGCGTAGGGAGGGCCGTCGTGCAGAATAAACGGCTGCTTGCCGGCCTTGGCCTGACGCACGGCGCCGTACAAGTCCTGCTCAATCCAGCGTTTCAGCATCTCCGGCTCGCGTTGAGCCAGGTTACCGCGCATGGGAAACTCCGTTTCGGGCAAATTCAGGGTATTTTTATAGTCGCTCATGAATCCTACATTCCGTTCGGTTCTGATGACGCCAGCCCGAACCATTGGCGGGCTTCGGCGGCATCGCGTTGAATTTGCTCCTTCAGCAGCGCAAAGGAAGCGAATTTTTGCTCGTTCCGCAGTTTATGGCGGAGCTCTACTTCCACTTGTTTGCCGTATAGATCACCGGAAAAATCAAACAGATGGACTTCCAACAGGGCGCGGGTGCCGCAGACCGTGGGCTTGTCACCGATATTGGCGACCCCGGGGTAACGCCGGCCGTTCAATAACAGCTCTACCACATAGACGCCGGACACCGGTATCACCTGCCGCTTGAGCGCCACATTGGCGGTGGGAAAACCGATAGTTCTCCCCAGCTTGGCGCCGTGGGCCACTCGACCACAAAGGGCGAAGGGACGCCCCAGCATATTGGCCGCATCATCCAGCCGGTCTGCCGCCAGCGCCTCGCGGATCAGGGTACTGCTGACCCGCCGGCTGTTCATGCGCCAGCTCTGGGTGCTGACCACCTCGAAGTCGAAGGCCTTGCCGGCCCGGGTCAGCAGTTCGAAGTCTCCGCCCCGGTTCTGGCCGAAGCGAAAATCGTCGCCCACCACCAAAAAGCGCACCCCCAGCTTGTCTACCAGCAGGCCACGAATAAATTCATCCGGAGACTGGGCGGCAAAGTCGGCATTGAAGCGCACGCACAACAGACGATCGATACCGAGACGCGCCAGTTGCTGATATTTCTCTCGCAGCCGGGTCAGTCGCGGAGGCGCCTCGGCACCGGTAAACAGCTCCTGCGGCTGTGGCTCGAATACCATGACACAGGCCGGTACCTTGAGCCGACGAGCCTGCTCGACCAGACGGCTTAATACGGCCTGGTGCCCCAGGTGCACCCCATCAAAATTACCAATGGTCAGCACACAGCCGCGATGCCATGGTTTGATGTTGTGAATCCCGCGAATAAGCTCCATAGACTCCGATGCCAGCCTGTGTAAATCGGCGGATTATACCCCAGCCGGCCCTCGGGATCAGCCTTTGCTATGCGGTTTTAAGATGCTTTATGCGCACGCCACTCACCAGCAACAAGGCACCGTAACACAAGGCACCGGCCCCGATATAGCTCAGCAGGTGCAAACTGCTGCTCAGCAGACTCCACTCGGCCCACACGGCCAGTGACGGTGACAGCCACCACAACAGTGCCGCCATGCCGCTACTGGCCAGCGTCACCTTGAGCGCGAACCCCAGGGTCTGCCGACTGGGATGATAGATATCGCGCCGGCTCAGGCCCCAGGCCAGCAGGCCGGCATTGAGCATACCCGACATCGCCGTGGCCAGCGCCAGCCCCACATAGCCGAGCGGAAAAATCAGCAGCGCATTGAACACCATGTTGGCCACCATGGCGATAATGCCGAAACGCACCGGCGTCCTGGTATCCTGTCGGGCGTAGTAGCCCGGTGCCAGCACCTTGATCAGCATAAAGGCCTGCAGTCCCACTGCATAGGCCACCAGGCTCTTGCCCGCCGCCGTCACTTCGATCACACCGAACTCGCCGCGCATGAACAATACCCGCAGCATGGGCTCGCTCAGTACAATCAACCCCAGCATGGCGGGAAAGCCCATCAACAAGACCATGCGCACGCCCCAGTCCATGGTGGCGGCAAAACCGTCTTTGGACTGATCCACATGGCGGCTCGACAACGCCGGCAAAATCACGGTCGCAATGGCGATGCCGAACAGGCCGAGCGGAAATTCCAGCAACCGATCGGAGTAATACAGATAACTGATGGAGCCGGTGGCCAGAAACGATGCCAGCATGGTATCGAACAACAGGTTAACCTGACTGACCGAGACCCCGAACAGGGCCGGAATCATCAGGGTGCGAATCTTCACCACCCCGGGGTGACGCCAGGCCCAGCGCGGCCGTACCAGCAGCTGCAGCTTCGCCAGAAAGGGAAACTGAAACAGAAACTGGATCAAGCCGCCGAGAAAGACACCGATGGCCAGCCCCATTTCCGGTTGCGCCAGTCGCGGCGACAGCCAGAGTGCGGCAGCAATCAAGGCTACATTGAGAAAGACCGGCGTAAAGGACGACACCGCAAACTTGCCGTAGGTATTGAGTATGGCGCCCGCCATGGCGGTAAAGCTGATAAACCACAAATAAGGAAAGGTGATCTTCAGCAATAACGAGGCCAGCTCGAATTTGTAAGCCTCGGGGCCGTCGTTAATCCACTCCATGAACCAGCCCATACCGAACAGCGCCGTGACCAGCCCGGAGCCAATCATCCCGACCAGGGTGACCAGGGTTACGATTCCTCCCAGGGTGCCGGAGACCGCCGCCAGCAGATCCTGAGTGTCCTTGAAGCTGCGGGTTTGCTTGTATTCGGTCATCACCGGCACAAAGGCCTGATTGAAGGCGCCTTCGGCAAACAGCCGGCGCAGAAAATTGGGAATACGGTTGGCAAAAAAGAACACGTCGGCCGCGGCTCCGGCCCCCAATAGGTTGGCGATCACCACGTCGCGCACCAGCCCCAGCACCCGGGATACCAGGGTCATGGCAGACACAATCAGGCCTGATCGCAAAAGCGCCTTGCTCAAAATGAAAACCTCGCGGTAAGAAAATTGCTGAATGCAGGGGAATGCTGCTAGAATCCGGCCGACAGTTTAACCCCCCGCCCTGTATCTGACCACAGGGCGGTGTTTATTTGCACAAATCAATTGACAATCTGCGGTGAAAAAGGCATATTCCTCGGCCTTTTATTAACACTCGCTAAGACAGTTTCAGGAGTTTTACCTTGGCTAATATCAAGTCTGCTAAGAAACGCGCGATTCAAGCAGAGAAACGCCGTAAGCACAACGCCAGCCGCCGTTCCATGGTTCGCACCTACGTGAAAAAAGTAGTTGCAGCCATCGCCAGCGGTGACAAGGCGAACGCACAGAAAGCTTTCGACGTCGCTCAGCCTCTGCTGGATCGTATGGCCACTAAAGGTCTGATCCACAAGAACAAAGCTGCTCGTCACAAGAGCCGCCTGAACGCCAAGATCAAGGCTCTGTAATTCAGAGACTTATCCGCAGCGTCAAAAAAACCGGCTTAATGCCGGTTTTTTATTGCCTCGATTTTAGTGTGAGGTGAAGGTGCGGAGCAGGTATTATCCTGCCCCCCCTCAGTACTCGCTCCTCACACATCACGACAATACAGTTTGTGCAGCAGGGCGATCACTTCCCGCACTTCCTCGCTTTTCAGCGAATAATATACCGTTTGCGCTTCTTTGCGGGTGCACACCAGGTCGTCGTTACGCAACAGGGCCAGGTGTTGCGACAACGCCGACTGACTCAGCCCCAGATGCTGGTTCATTTCTCCTACCGACAGCTCCTTGTCGAGCAAATAGCACAGGATAAACAGCCTTCGCTCATTGGCCAGCGCCTTCAACAGCTTGACCGCCTGACTCGCACTGGCTTCCATTGCTTCCATATTCAATGCCATCATGATGTCCACGTTCTAGGGCCTGTTAACCCTAATGTTTAACTAAATTCATCGTCAAAGGTGACGGGCGGTGTGACCGCAGAAAAATCGTCCAGACCGGAAAACAGCGAGCTGAAATCACTTTCACATAATCGCTTTACCGCCGGATGCTGGATCATCCGCTCGGCAAAAATGACGTAATACTCTTCTTTCAGCTCTTCGACCCGGCCAATCTCGACCACCGGCTGATATTGCAGAATGGCGTCGCGATAAATCGCCGGGGCCACGAAGATCCCCTGATTGAAAAAACCGAAGGCCTTCATCAGTGCCGCGTCGTCGAATTCCCCCAGGATCTGTGGCTTGAGACCCTGCACCTCCAGCCAGTGCCGCAGCTGCCGGCCCATGGCGGTGCGCCGCCCCGGGATCAGCAGCCGTCGTTCTTCCAGACACTCGGGAAAAGGCCGGGTCGGTAGCGGTTCACGGCAATAAAAGCCGATCTCGCACTCCCCCAGTTTTTTCGAGAGCAGCCCCGCATGCTGGGCCGAGTCTACCGGACAGTCCGACAGAATCATGTCCAGCTTGTGCTCACTGAGCTGCTCAAGCAGCATTTCGTGGGTCGACTCGTAGCAGCGCAGATGAATGGAGCCATCGTTGGGGATCACCGACAGCAGCACCCGGCTCGCCAGTCGCTTCGACAAGGCATCGGCAATGCCGACGTCGAAAACAAGGTGATCTTCCTTGCGGTAATGCACGATATCCAGCATCTCGTACGACAGGCTGAACATGCGGTCTGCATACTTGAACACCAGCTGCCCCAGCTCGCTGGCCTCCAGCTGGCGTCCCTTGCGCTTGAACAACTTGCCACCGAGGCGCTGTTCCAATTGACGGATCTGACCGGTGACCGTCTGAGGTGTCAGAAAAAGCGCCTCGGCCGCCTTGGTGACCGAACCTTTCTTCTGCGTCATCCAGAAATAATACAGGTGGTTGTAGTTAAGGTGTGACAAAGGCCATCTCCAATGCGTATTGGCTCCATCATAATGAAAGCGGCCGGGTTTGAATACCCGACCGCTCTGTTGAGGACCACAATTGCCATAGAGATGATCACATCGCCGACTACAGCTGCAGCACCGGCCTGGATTGCTGGCGGGGCAGAATATAATTCAGCATGCCATAACCCGCCAGCGCCGCTATTGTCGAGCCCATCAGGATGCCGAGCCGGGACAGATTAGCCAGTTCGGCATTCCCGGTGAAGGCCAGCGATGCGATGAAAATCGACATGGTGAAACCGATGCCACAGAGCACGGACACCGCAAATATCTGCTTCAGGCACACGCCGGCGGGCAGCTGCGCAATACCCAGCCGTACCGCCCCCCAGCTGAACAGGAAGATCCCCATGGGTTTACCAAACAGCAAGCCGGCCATGATGCCCAGCGGCAATGCCGACGACAGATCGGCAAACGAGAGTCCTTCCAGCGAAACGCCCGCGTTCACGAAGGCAAACAACGGCAGAATAAAAAAGGCACACCAGGGATGCAGGAAATTTTCGAGTTCACGGGCCGGTGAAAACCGGCGGCCATACAGCGGGATCAAAAAGCCCAGTATTACCCCGGCCAGGGTGGCGTGTACGCCCGACATGAGTACGGCCACCCACACTATCCAGCCCAGAATAAGATAAGGCACCAGACTGTGAACCTGGGCCCGGTTCAGCCAGTACAGGCCGGCAATACCGATAACGGCCACCGACATGGCAGGCAGCGACATGCCGTGGTTGTAGAACAGGGCGATAATGATGATAGCCCCCAGATCGTCGATGATCGCCAGCGCTAGCAGAAACACCTTGAGGCTGAGCGGCACCCGATTGCCAAGCAAGGCCATGACCCCCAGAGCGAAGGCAATATCGGTAGCGGTAGGAATAGCCCAGCCATTCAGGCTGGACACTTCACCGGCGTTGAACAGTAAAAACCACAGGGCGGGAAACAGCATGCCACCCACAGCGGCCAGGGCTGGAAACATGGCTTTTTCCCGGCAGGAAAGAGCGCCGGATACCAGCTCGCGTTTCACTTCCAGGCCGATCACCAGAAAGAACACCGCCATCATGCCGTCATTGACCCAATGGAACAGCGTCTTGTCCAGATCCAGGCTGCTGATCCGCAGCTGGATACGAATACTAAGCAGTTCCTGATAAAGATCCACCAGACCGGTGTTGGCCATCACCATGGCGACGATCGCCGCCACTATCAGTAAAATCCCGCCGGCAGATTCCATTGCCAGAAAACGTTTCAGTACGTCCGTCATACGATTGAGGCTCCCTCTCATCAACTAGATGCTCGAGTGTAATCAGGCCCTCCGCCGGCGAGTAATCGATTGTTTCTGCTTAACACCTCGGCAAAACCGAGCATTAACAGGCTAATTGGCTTATATCGTCACTCCGAAAGTAAAACTTAACACCAACGCAAAATAAAAATTACATTTTAAATGCTTTTTAAATCGCGACCGGCGCCTTGATATGCGGATGCGCCTGGTAGTTTTCCAGCACAAAATCCTCGAAGGCATAATCAAACAGAGAGTCGGGTGTACGCACCAGCCGCAGCGTCGGCAGAGCGAGTGGTTCTCTACCCAATTGTAGCCGAGCCTGCTCCAGATGGTTGCGATAAAGGTGTACATCGCCACCGGTCCAGACAAAGTCGCCCACCTCGAGTCCCGCCTGCTGGGCCAGCATATGAGTCAGCAACGCATAGCTGGCAATATTGAAGGGCAGGCCCAGAAACACATCACAGCTGCGCTGATAGAGCTGGCAAGACAACTTGCCGTCGACCACGTAGAACTGGAACAGGGCATGACAGGGCGCCAGCGCCATTTGATCCAGCTCACCCACGTTCCAGGCCGAGACGATGATACGACGGCTGTCCGGATTGGTCTTGATGGTATCCAGCGCCTGGCTTATCTGATCGATGGTGCGACCGTCCGCCCCTTGCCAGCTGCGCCACTGGTGTCCGTATACCGGGCCCAGATCACCCTTGTCGTCGGCCCATTCGTCCCAGATCCGTACCCCGTGCTGCTTCAGATAGCCGATGTTGGTGTCACCGTTCAGAAACCACAACAGCTCATGAATAATCGACTTCAAATGACACTTTTTGGTGGTGATCAGCGGAAAGCCCTCACTCAGATCGAAACGCATCTGATGGCCGAATACCGACAGGGTGCCGGTGCCGGTTCTGTCTTCTTTGACGGCACCCTTGTCCAGGATATGTTGCATCAGCTCCAGATAGGCTTTCATGCTGTTTTTTCTCCATTACCAAACCATTGGGGGCGACGACAGGCCGCCCATAACATCAGTGCACCGGCCAGCATCATCGGCATCGACAACAGCTGCCCCATGCTGAACAAATCGAGGTAGAGCCCCAGTTGGGCATCCGGCTCCCGTACAAACTCCACCATGAAACGAAACAGGCCGTAGCACAGCAGGAAGAGGCCGGAAATCACGCCGCGAGGCGGACGCGCTCGCCAGGCCAGATTCAGGATAATCAACAAGGCCACCCCTTCGAGGGCAAACTGGTACAGCTGGGAAGGGTGACGTGGCAGCATGCCCGCCGCCGGAAAAATAATGCCCCAGGGCACCTCCGTCACCCGACCCCAGAGCTCGCCGTTAATGAAGTTGCCGATGCGACCGGCCCCCAGCCCGAAGGGGATCAGCGGTGCGATAAAATCGGATACCGCAAAGAAGGTTTTGTGCTGCTTGCGGGCAAACAGCCAGAGTGCGGTGATCACCCCGACCAGGCCGCCGTGAAACGACATGCCACCGGTCCAGATCTTGACGAGGTAAAGCGGGTCGGCGAGAAAGGTGTCGAACTGGTAGAAAAATACGTACCCGAGGCGGCCACCGAGGATCACCCCGAGAAAGCCGTAGAACAGCACGTCGGAGACCTGATCCCGGGTCCAGTCCGAGCCCGGTTGTGCCGCGCGACGATTGGCCATCAGCCAGGCAAACAGAAAGCCCAGCAGATACATCAAACCATACCAGTGCACCGCGAGGGGACCGATTTGTATGGCAATGGGATCGAAACCGGGAAACACCCAGTGGCTCTGAGACATGCACTTACCCCGTCAGCAATAAAAGCGGGTATTGTGCAATTCGACAGGAATAAATACCAGAGTTTAACTCCGAGCTTAACGTCCGGCGCGCAGCAGTCCGCCCAGTCCACGCTCTTCCAGATAACGGCCGAACAGCCCCTTGAACAGGCCGGTATTCTGGTGACTCAGGGCTTCCTGCAACAATTTCTGCAGTTCGTCGCAACGGGACTGACGCACGATATATTTTATGCGCATCAGGTTGCTGTTGTTCATGCTGAAACGCCGATAGCCCATGGCCAGCAACACCAGCACCCCGATGGGATCACCAGCCAGCTCGCCACAAATGGACACGGGTTTGGCATGGCGGCGAGCCGCATCGATGATCTGCTGCAAGGCACGCAATACCGCCGGATGCAGAGCATCGTAAATATCGGCCACCCGGCCGTTATTTCTGTCTACCGCCAGCAGATACTGGGTCAGATCGTTGGTACCTACCGACCAGAAGTCCACCAGCGGGGCCATGTCCTGTAACTGGTAGAGCAGTGCCGGCACCTCTATCATCACCCCCAGGCTGGGGTAACGGATGATGCCCTGCTGATCGGCGGTTTCGGCCGACACCTCACGCCAGGCGCGATCCAGCATTCTGCGCGCGACCCGTATCTCATCCAGACTGGTGACCATCGGCAGCATGATCGACAGGTTGTCCAGCCCCTGACTGGCCCGCAGCATAGCCTTTAGCTGTACCAGAAAGATTTCGGGATGATCCAGGGTCAGGCGAATGCCTCGCCAGCCGAGAAAGGGATTTTCTTCCACGATCGGGAAGTAAGGCAGCTGC
Organism: Oceanisphaera sediminis; assembly: GCF_039539745.1. Lineage (NCBI taxonomy): Bacteria > Pseudomonadati > Pseudomonadota > Gammaproteobacteria > Aeromonadales > Aeromonadaceae > Oceanisphaera > Oceanisphaera sediminis. Next base: position 87,961 of record NZ_BAABDS010000024.1, on the reverse strand, counting down.
TTGTCACCGCCCACATCCAGGGTACGCATGCACACCGGCTTGCCGACATAACTGCTCATGACCCGGCGATAGCTGATCACCTGCTCCTGCTCTGAAGGGAAGCGATCGCGCATCATGAAGGGAATTTCGGTACGGAACAGCCCTACCCCATCGGCGGTGTCGTTCATGGCGATATCGGTATCCGCACTCAGACCCGCATTCAGCAGCAACGACACGGTAACGCCGTCCAGAGTAACCGAGCTTTCATTACGCACCGTGTCAAAGAGCTCGTCCATCTGCTCTTCTTCGGCCATCAGGCGGCGATATTCGCGCAACACCGAAGGCACCGGCTCCACCAGCAAGTCACCGTTGTAGCCATCGACGATCAGGGTGCGATCTTCCAGCAGTTCGAAGGAATGATCGATGCCCATCACCGCAGGAATGCCCATGGCACGAGCCAGAATGGCGGCGTGAGAGTTGATGGAGCCCTTGGCGGAAACGATGCCCTTGAGCTTGCTGCGGGGGATTTCCGCAATCAGGGTAGCGCTGATTTCGTCCGCCACCAGAATGATGGGCTCATCCAGGGTCAGCAGCCCATCATCTTCGTGGATTAGCCGGGTCAGCAATCGCTGGCCCAGATCGCGAATGTCTGCCGCCCGCTCACGCAGGTAAGGATCGGACATCACCGAAAACTGGGCTATCTGTTTTTCACAGACCCGCTTGACCGCACTGCCGGCAATCCAGCCCCGCTCGATTTGCTCCCGGATCAGCCCGATGAACACCGGATCCTTGAGGATATACTGATACACCTCGAACACCGCCACCGACTCGCTGGCCTGCGACTCCTTGAAGCGCAGCGCCATGCCGTTCAGCTCGTCTTCTACCTGTACCAGTACCCGGTCGAGGCGTTCGTGCTGTACGGCGGCGTTATCGGCCTTGCGCTCCTTCACCTGGCTCAGCTCGACGCGAGGGCGCCACACCCAGGCTCGACCAATCGCCACACCGGGAGAGCCCGCCAGGCCACGCAGCATGCCGTGCCAGTTGGGCGAGCGCAGGTTACCCTTGGCCTCGGCATGAGCGATGACGGTGGCCAGCTGAGAGGCCAGTGTCACCAGAAACGATTCTTCTCCCTCTTCAAACAGTCGCACCTGCTTCTGCTGCACCACCAGCACCCCCAGGGTTTTACGCTGATGAATGATGGGAGCACCGAGAAAGGATTTGAAAGCGTCTTCACGCGCTTCGGGCAGATACTTGAATTTGGGATGCAGCTGGGCATCGGCCAAGTTGATCAGTTCTTCCTTTTCCCCGATCAGGCCGACGATGCCCTCGCCCAGCGGAATGCGTGCGTGACCGACGGCCTTGGCAGCCAGGCCATCGGTCGCCGCCAGCAGATAATTCTGCTCATGTTCCTGGCGCAGATAAATAGAGCAGCAGTCCACTCGCATGGCATGACGGGTCTGGCGAACCAGTTCACTCATGGCACCATTGAGGTCAGAGCTGGCCGTTACCTGCTGAACGATTTCCCGCAATTCCTTTAACACTGCCGCCTACTCCTGTGTCGATGGGTTACCGATGTCGCTTGCGACCGTCTCGGCGGCCTTGCTCTGCCATCACAATGGGCGCAAATTCCCTCAGCACCCGTCGATATACTTCCCGTTTGAAAGAAACCACCTGTCGTACCGGGTACCAATAGCTGACCCAGCGCCAGTCATCAAACTCCGGATGCCCATGACAACCAAACTCGATGTGTGATTCATGATCCGATTCCAACCGCAGCAGAAACCATTTCTGCTTTTGACCGATGCAGACGGGATTACTGTCCCATCTCACCAGACGCTTGGGTAGCTTGTACTTCAGCCAGTGGCGGGTAACCGCCAGCAAGGTGACATTTTCGGGCCTGAGCCCGATTTCTTCGTACAGCTCCCGGTACATGGACTGCTCCGGCGTTTCGCCGTCGTCCACCCCGCCTTGGGGGAACTGCCAGGAATGTTGCCCGTAGCGTCTGGCCCATAACACCTGGCCTTTGCGATTGCAGATCACTATGCCTACATTGGGACGAAAACCGTCGCCATCTATCACGCAATCACCAGACTAAAAAAATAACATAAAGACGATTGTTCCATATTCCCCTATTCCCGGCAAATGATGCTGTCGGCGCCAGCTTGATAATCGATGTTGAATAACTTGTGTTCTTGTCAATAGTTATAAACAGAAAAAGGATCGTCGTGGGATCGCTTTCCCCCAATTTATGTGGATAAGCTTGTGATAAAGGCTGTATAGCTTGAGATCAGCTCTTTCTTCCAGCTTGAACAACAGGGAGATCAAAACATAAGACCGGATTAAAAACACTAAAAAATCAGACAATTAACTTATAAAAAAAGGATCGAGCTGGATCTTTTCACAGTCCGACTCAAATTGACTATCGTGTTAGTAAGTCTCGGTGCTCAAAGATCGAACAACGGCAACTTATCCACAAACGCCAGGTAAACAAAGCGTTAACGGTAAGAAAAAAAAGCCGGTTTTTGTCGTTTTGAGCGCCGTAAAATCGTCGGATGGCAGTGGTACGCAGTTATCCAGAATTTCTGTGGATAAGGCTGTGCAACAGCATGTTTATACTCGGGTAAAACCGGTATATCATGCGGCCGCTGAAAAGAGCAATAACATGCCACCGATAAGCCATTTTGAATCATGTGGTTATAACAATTACTGGCTCACTGGTCAGATTTTTTCCTACCTGTGGAGGGCGGTTATATTTTGAACAATCCTGATTGCCGTCCTGCATCGATTCCGGCGCTGCTGCTGCGCGCCGAGCAACTGGCCGGTCTGTCACTGAGAGAGCTGGCCCAATCATTTGATATTCCGGTGCCTTCCAATCTGCGGCGAGACAAGGGCTGGGTGGGCCAGCTGCTTGAACTGGCGCTGGGCGCCAGCGCCGGATCAAAGCCGGAGCAGGACTTTCCCGAGCTGGGGGTCGAGTTGAAAACGATTCCCATAGACGGTCGTGGCAAGCCACTGGAGACTACCTTTGTCAGCGTGGCGCCGCTGACGAACATCGGCGGCCTGCGCTGGGAAGACTCCAACGTGCGCAACAAGTTATCCCGGGTACTATGGATACCGGTGCTGGGTGAACGCAGTCTGGCCCCCGGCGACAGGATCATCGGTCAGCCGTTGCTGTGGAGCCCGAGCGAGCAGGAAGAGCGGTTATTACGCCAGGACTGGGAAGAGATCATGGAGCTGATAAGCCTGGGAGAGGTGCAGAACATCAGCGCCCGTCACGGCCAGGTACTGCAGCTCAGGCCCAAGGCCGCCAACGGCCGGGCATTGACCGAGGCGGTGGGTCAACAGGGTCAGCCCATCATGACCTTGCCACGCGGCTTTTATCTTAAAACCGGCTTCACCGCGGCCCTGCTGGCCCGGCATTTCATGCTGTAAGCGGCTCCGGCTCCCTTAGCCGCCAGATCAACAGTGCCACCAGCAGGATCCAGGGGATCGCAAACAGGTTAAGCCAGGCCCAGCCCAGCATCACCAACCCCTGACCGGCAAACAGACTGCCCATCGCCGCCGCCGAGAACACCATAAATTCGTTGATTCCCTGCACCTTGGCCTTTTCCGCCGGCTGATAACTGAAGGTCAGCAGGTGGGTAGCGCCGATAAAGGTAAAGTTCCAGCCGATGCCCAACCACAGCAAGCCCCACCAGTAATTCCAGAACCCCTGCCCCGACAGGTTGATCATCACACTCAGCAGCAAGGCCGAGCAGCCCCAGAGGATCACCCGTCTGGTAGAAAAGCGGCGGATCAGGGCGCCGGTGAAAAAAGCCGGCACAAACATGCCCAGCACGTGCCACTGGATCACCTGGGCAGTGGCGAAAAAATCATGCTGATGATGATTCATCGCCAACGGCGTGGCGGTCATGATCAGCACCATGATGCCGTAGCCAATCATGCCCGACGCCACCGCCGCCAGCAGTAACGGCTGGCGGAACAGTTCCCGATAACTTCTTACCCGCTCATGCCGGTTCACCGGTACCGCCCTGGGCAATGGCAACAGCAGGATCAGCAGCAAGGCCACCACATAGAGCCCGAACAGACCATAGAAGGCACCGGCATAGGGATTACCCTGGTACCATTGCTGGGACCAGATAGCCAGGTTGGGCCCGATTACCGCCGCCAGCACGCCCCCGGCCATCACCATACTGATGGCTCTGGGATGAAATTCGACGCCGCAGGACTCCAGCGCCGCAAAACGATACTGCTGACCCACGCCGATGGCGATACCGATCAGAAAGGTCCCCAGGGTGAACATCCCCAGGCTCGACTGCAGCAGCCCCTGCATCGCTACCCAGGTACCGGAGAGTCCCACCAGATTACCGATTACAAAGCCGATCTTCCTGCCCAGCTTCTGCATCAGATGTGCAGCAGGCAGTGTCGAGATAATAAGGCCGAGAAACTGGCAGGCTATCGGCAGGGTGATCAATGACGGATGCGCCGCCAGTTGCTGGCCGATCAGCGCCGAGATCGACACCAGCAGAATATTGCCCGACATCAACAGCGCCTGAGCCACGGCCAGACCCCAAACGGAAATAGGCATGAGGCCCCCGAATCAAATAGAAAACACCATGCTAGCCCCTTTCCGGTAGCCTGTCTAAAGCGGTAAAAACAAAAAGGCCCGCAAATGCGGGCCTTTTGACACAACCGGTCGGCTTATTACTTTCTGCCGCGGGGAGTAAGGCGCTCTTTGATACGAGCAGACTTACCAGCACGGTCACGCAGATAGTAAAGCTTGGCACGACGCACGGCGCCACGACGCTTCACTTCCACGCTGCCGATCAGCGGGCTGTGAGTCTGGAAGGCACGCTCAACGCCTTCACCGTTGGAGATTTTACGCACGGTGAATGCAGAGTGCAGGCCGCGGTTACGCTTGGCGATAACAACGCCTTCGTAAGCCTGCAGACGCTCTTTGCCGCCTTCGGCAACGCGTACCATTACACGCACGGTGTCACCCGGACCGAAGTCGGGGATATCGGTGCGCAATTGTTCGTCTTCAAGCTGCTTAATGATGTTGCTCATGATATTTCCTTACCTAGGGTAAACTGAAAACTCTACTGTGCTGGCTCGCGATAATCGCGAACAAATTGGGCAAGAAGCTGCTCTTGCTCGTCAGTCAGAGCTAGGTTGTTCAAGAGTTCCGGCCTTCTTAACCAGGTCCGGCCCAATGACTGCTGCATTCTCCAGCTGGCTACCTCGGCGTGGTTGCCACTCAACAACACTTTGGGAACGGCCATTCCCGCCAGTTGTTCAGGGCGTGTGTAGTGAGGATGATCCAGAAGTCCTTCGCTGAAGGAGTCCTGCTCCGCACTCGCCATGTCACCGAGAACGCCGGGCACCAAACGGGCCACCGCATCCACCAGCACCATGGCCGGCAATTCGCCGCCACTAAGCACGTAATCTCCGACCGACCACTCTTCGTCGACATCGGCCTGAATCACGCGCTCATCCACTCCTTCATACCGCCCGGCCACCAGAATCAACTTCTCGTGCTTTGCCAGTTCGGTCACGCCTTGCTGATCCAGCTTGCGGCCCTGAGGAGACAGGTAAATGACCCGTGCTCCCTCGCCGGCTGCCTGTCGCGCCGCCGCTATGGCATCGCGCAGTGGCTGAACCATCATCAGCATCCCGGGTCCGCCCCCATAGGGTCTGTCATCGACAGTGCGGTGTTTGTCCCGGGTGAAATCCCGCGGATTCCAGCATTCAAATGTCAGCAGGCCATCTTTAACGGCCCGCCCGGTTACACCAAAGTCGGATACTGCCCGGAACATCTCCGGGAAGAGGCTAACGACCCCTATCCACATGATTCTCTCCGCGCGGTTCGACTCGGGTTAAAAATCCGGATCCCAATCAATTTCGATGATGCTGTCCTGAATATTCACGGACTTTATTACCTGGTCTTCCACAAACGGAATCAACCGCTCGCGTTGACCAAAAGCATCCTTGGCATTGGCTTTTACTACCAGCACGTCGTTGGAGCCGGTTTCCATCAGCTGAGTCACCAGACCAAAATCATAGCCTTTGGTGTTCTTCACCCGACAACCGATCAAATCGCGCCAATAGAATTCGTCATCCGGCAGGGCAGAAAACAATTCTGCACTTACCGCGATGTCGGCACCGGTCAGCATTTGTGCCTGCTCGCGCTCATCAATATCGATAAGCTTGCAAATCAGACCCTTGCCATGACGTTTCCATCCAGTTACCTGAATTTCACGCCAGTTGCTGCCGTTCTTTATCAGCCAGGGCCGATATTCGAAAATGCCTTCTGGTTGGTCGGTAAAGGAGTTGACCTTCAACCAACCTTTAATGCCGTACACGGCGCCCAGTTGGCCTACTACTACAGGTTCGCTCACTTTAATTCCCTACCTGTCAAGACTTAGGCCGCTGCTTTGGCTGCGTCTTTGATCAATTTGGCTACGCGCTCGGATACGGTTGCACCCTGGCCAACCCAGTGATTAACACGCTCCAGGTCCAGACGCAGTTTTTCTGCCTGACCGGCGGCGATCGGGTTGAAGAAACCCACTTTCTCGATGAAACGACCATCACGAGCATAGCGGCTGTCTGCAACTACTACCTGGTAAAACGGACGCTTCTTAGCGCCACCACGTTGTAAACGAATGGTTACCATATCGTCCTCTATATACTGAAACAAACAAGGCCCGCAGACAATGCGAACCCTGGCTTAAAATAAGCTGCGCAATTGTACTCTGATGCGGTGAGAATGCAACCAAATTGGCATTCGTCGGCAAGGGGCATTCGCGCAGCAATCAGGCCCTTATCATCACCGCCGCAGATTCAGGGGCCCCCATTATCAGGCGGCCACCGCCGCCTACCCGTGGTCTTTGCTTCAGAAGGGACCGTGCCGGCCGCCACCGCCCATGCCACCCGGCCCCATCATGCCCTTCATCTGGCTCATCATCTTGCGCATGCCGCCCTTGCCGGACATTTTTTTCATCATTTTCTGCATCTGGGTAAACTGCTTGAGCAGCTTGTTGACTTCCTGCACCTCGGTACCGGAACCCAGCGCAATACGCCGCTTGCGTGAGCCCTTGATCAAGTCCGGATGACGACGCTCTTTCGCGGTCATGGAGCCGATAATGGCTTCCATACGAACCGTCAGCTTGTCGTTGACCTGATCCTTGACGTTGTCCGGCAGCTGGTTCATGCCGGGCAGCTTGTCCATCAGGCTCATCATGCCGCCCATGTTGCGCATCTGCGCCAGCTGATCGCGAAAGTCTTCCAGATCGAAGCCCTTGCCCTTCTTCAGCTTCTGGGTCATTTCGGCGGCTTTGTCTTTGTCGACCGAACGTTCCATCTGATCGATCAGCGACAGCATGTCCCCCATGCCCAGAATACGCGAGGCGATACGGTCCGGATGGAAGGGCTCGAGGGCGTCCACTTTTTCGCCCATACCGATAAACTTGATCGGCTTGCCGGTAATATGACGTACAGAAAGCGCGGCACCACCCCGGGCATCACCGTCGGCCTTGGTGAGGATCACCCCGGTCAGCGGCAGCGCTTCGCTGAACGCCTTGGCGGTGTTGGCCGCATCCTGACCGGTCATGGCATCCACCACGAACAGGGTTTCGACGGGATTGATGGCCTCGTGCAGTTGCTGAATTTCGGTCATCATGTCTTCATCGACATGCAGACGGCCGGCGGTATCCACCAGCACTACATCGAAGAATTGCTTGCGGCCGTACTCCAGCGCATTACGACCTATGTCTACCGGCTTCTGCTCTATGTTACTGGGGAAGCACTCAACATCCAGATCCGCCGCCAGGGTTTCGAGCTGCTTGATCGCCGCCGGACGATAAACGTCGGCACTGACCACCAGCACTTTTTTCTTGTGTCGTTCCTTGAGGAACTTGGCCAGCTTGCCAACCGAGGTGGTTTTACCCGCCCCCTGCAGGCCCGCCATCAGGATCACCGCCGGCGGGGTCACCGACAGGTTGAGTTCCTCGTTGGCCTCGCCCATCACCGACACCAGTTCGGCGTTGACGATTTTGATGAAGGCCTGGCCCGGACTCAGGGATTTTGACACTTCCTGGCCAACCGCCCGCTCCTTGACCCGGTTGACGAATTCACGCACCACCGGCAGGGCCACGTCGGCCTCCAGCAGTGCCATGCGTACTTCACGCAATGTTTCCTTGATGTTTTCTTCGGTCAGCCGACCGCGGCCACTGATGTTTTTCAGCGTACGCGACAGTCTTTCGGTGAGATTTTCAAACATGATGTGGTCCGCAGTTGGCGAAAATTACCACCAGTATACCCAAGTTATCGGCCGAACTTAAGCGAGGCCGGGTAGCGATGTGCTTTGTCTTAGGGGTATACTGGCCGTTCTTATCTATTCACCGGTTAATGGCTTAAATTCATTATGGAATTGCTTGCTGTTTTGGCGATGGCATTTTATCTGTTGGCGGCCTTCGCCTGTGTGCATAATCTGCTCAACCCCCAGAACAAAGGGCGCAGCTACGGCCTACTTGCTGCGCTGTGTGCTCTGCTGCTGCATGGCCTCTGGTTGTTCAACACCGTGGTGCAGGTGCCGGGGCAAAACCTGAGCATGCTGAATGTGGCCTCGGTGGTCAGCCTGATTATTTCAGCCTTGATGACGCTGCTGGTCACGCGCTTCAGGGTGTGGCTGTTGATGCCGCTGGTATATGGCTTTGCCGGTCTGCTGCTGGCGACAGATCTGCTGTTGCCCGGTTATTACAGCATGCACCTGGAAACCCGCCCCGAGGTATTGCTGCATATCGGCCTGGGGTTGATGTCTTATTCGTTGCTGGTGATCGCCAGCCTGCTGGCGATTCTGCTGGGTTTTCTCAATCACCGGTTGAAAACACACAAATTATCCAATCTGCCGGCCATGCCGCCACTGATGACCATAGAACGCTATCTGTTCCGGCTGATTGTGGTCGGTGTGGTATTGCTGACGCTGTCTATTTCGACCGGCCTGTTCTTTCTGCAGGAAATGTTCAGCCCCGGCAAGGCCCATAAAGCCATTCTTACCATTCTGGCCTGGTGTGTCTATGTGGGCCTGCTCTGGGGTCATCATCGCCTGGGCTGGCGTGGCCGCAAGGTAATCTGGACCAGCGTGGCCGGCAGCATACTGCTGACCCTCGCCTATTTCGGCAGTCGCTTCGTGCGCGAGGTATTGCTGGGCTAACCGACTTGACAGCACCCGGTCAAACCCTTAGTAATTGATCAGTTTCATGACACAGGACGGTCTGCTTGGACGACATATCCACGGGTACCCTTACGGGCATCCTGATAGCTTTACTCTTTATTTCCGCTTTTTTTTCGAGTTCCGAAACCGGCATGATGTCGCTGAACCGCTATCGGCTGCGTCATCTGGCTCAAGGTGGCCACACCTCGGCCACCCGGGTTGAAAAGCTGCTGTCTCGTCCCGACAGGCTGATCGGCCTGATCCTGATCGGCAACAACCTGGTCAATATTCTCGCCTCGGCCATCGCCACCCTGATCGCCATCCGCCTGTACGGTGACTATGGCGTGGCCATCGCCACCGTGGCCCTGACCGTGGTGGTACTGATTTTTGCCGAGGTCACGCCCAAGACCCTGGCGGCGCTGTATCCGGAACGGGTGGCCTTTCCGGCTTCCTTTATTCTTCGGCCCCTGATGGTGTTGCTGTATCCGGCGGTATGGACCATCAACGCCATTTCCAACGGCCTGCTGGCGCTGCTTCGCATCAATCCCCATGGCGGTGAAGACACCGCCATCAGCTCGGAAGAACTGCGCACCATCGTCAACGAAGCCGGCGCCCTGATCCCGCGCCGACATCAGGACATGCTGGTGTCCATTCTGGATCTGGAGAAAGTGACCGTCGATGACATCATGGTGCCGCGCAACGAGATTTATGGCATCGATGTGACCCAGGACTGGAAAACCATCAGCCGCCGCCTGATGCAGAGCCCGCATACCAAGGTACTGCTGTACCGGGACAATATCGACGATGCGCTGGGCTTTATCCACGCCCGTGATGCCCTGCGGCTGCTGGCCAAGGACGAACTAAGCAAGTCCAGCCTGATGCGGGCCTTGCGCGAGCTGTACTATATTCCCGAGGCGACGCCACTGAACGTGCAGCTGGTCAAGTTTCAGCGCAACAAGGAGCGTATCGGGTTAATCGTCGATGAATACGGCGATATTCAGGGGCTGGTCACGCTGGATGATATTCTGGAAGAAATAGTGGGTGACTTCACCACCACCATCAGCCCGACCCTGAGCGACGAAATCAAGCCGCAGGATGATGGCTCCTATCTGATTGAAGGCTCGGCCAGTATTCGGGACCTCAACAAGGAGCTGGGCTGGGAACTGCCGAACGACGGCCCACGCTCCCTCAACGGCCTGATCCTCGAGTATCTGGAAGACATTCCCGAGGCCAATATCGGCCTGCGCCTGGCGGGTTATCCGATTGAAATTCTGGAAGTGGAAAACAACATGGTAAAACTGGTGCGGGTGCTGCCGCACTATTACCAGGGGTAGTGATCAGGGTTGGATAGCAGAGTTGAGTACCAGGGCCCGGTCTCTGAATCCGGCTTTCAGGATGACGAGTTGCCGGCCTGTACTTCCAGCTGGCTGAAAATGACCATCAGCTCTTCCCGGTTACCGGTCAGATCCGCCAGCGTATACCCTTCCATGACCTGCAGAAAGGCATCCATCGCCAGCCTGAGCGCATCACGCAACCGACAGGCCGGCACCAGATAACAGGCCGGGCTGCCGCAGTCGACACCCTTCAGGTTGTTTTCCAGCGCACGAATGACCTTTCCAACGTTGATTTCTTCTGGCGACCTTGCCAGCCGAATTCCGCCATTCTTGCCGCGCACCGCATGAAGATAGCCTTCCCGCGCCAGCTGATTCACCACCTTGACCAGGTGATTGCGCGAGATGTCGTAAAGTCGGGATACCTGAGCCACACTGGTCAACTCCCCTTCCGGCAGGGTGGCCAGATACATCAGGGTTCTCAAGCCGAAATCGGTATAGGTGGTCAGCTTCATGCTGCGGGTATCCTGAACGCGAAAGAATATATATACATGATACACATTAGCGGCGAAAGGTGACATTAAATGTCAATCCGTCCCGCCGGTATCTGCCGTGAGCAGCAAGAGCCGGTTCGAAACACGGATGCAAAACACCGGAATTCAGAACAACAGGCGCTGATCCAGCTCCCTGACCTTGCTGGTCGGCATTCTGGCTGCCAGCGCGGTACTCAGCCGCTGCGCTTCCTGATGCAGTTGCTTATCGGCAAGCACCATCTGCTTCAGCCACAGATAGGCCTGAGGATAGTCGAGCGGACTACCGGTGCCGTCCAGCAGCCAGCGCGCCCAGATGAATTGTGCCTTTTCCAGCCCCAGGCTGGCGGCCTCCTGCATCAGCGGTGCCGCCCGCTCCCGGTTTTGCTGCACCAGGGTTCCGTCGTAGTAGTAACGCCCCAGCTGTTCCAGCGCCGCCGGCAGCCCCTGCTCCGCCGCCTTCCACATCATGCCCAGCCCTCGGCGCGATTGCTGGGGCACGCACACTCCCCAGGCCAGCATGTCGCCCCATAAAAACTGATAAGCCGGCAGACGCAGCACCTCGGCCCTGGCCTCGATATCCTGCACCAGCTGACACTGATCCCGATCGCGCACCTGTTGCAGATGACGATTGGCATTGATCCACTCGATAAGCTCGTATTCTTCATACAAAGGCACCGCCTGCAGCTCGCTGATATCCGACGGCGTCGGCGCGGCCGGCGGCTCCGGGGCAGCGATTTCCTCTTCTGCCACTACCTGCAGACTCAAGCACAACAGTAACAACCCGAACAGACGCTTCATAGGTGATCCTCCCGTGCTGTTTATCGGCACGGCAATATAAAAATTGAGCTGACAGACCCTTATACCAATTTGAATAAACATCTGATCATTTTAACCCCGAGATCAGAGGCAACACAGCCGTCTCCCACGACACGCCATAAACTCACCCCTGAGGGCTCGGGAAATGCCGTCCATGGCATTTCACGGTCGTGGGAGTCGATCTCTGTTGCCTCTTCTCGAGCACCGAGTTGCCTGTAGACGACGCCAACAGGAAACTCCCTGGCATCAGGGAGGATAAAGGGATCTGCTCCGCCGACCATCACATGACAGGGATGTCATGTGTTGAGCGTCACATGGAAGTGCTTGAAGCGTGTCGGCGAAGCTGGCCCTTTGTCCGACCTTTGCAGAGCAAGCAAATAGATCAGTTATTTAATCTGTTTGGTATTATTCGCCGGCCTTTATCTGTCGCCAGTAAGCGTCCAGCTCGTCCAGACTGCAATCCCGGCTGTCTTTGCCATCGGCCTGCAATGCCTGCTCTACGCCGCGATAACGCCGTTCGAACTTGTCGTTGGCCCGGCGCAGTACCGCCTCGGGGTCCTGCTTGAGGTGGCGCACCAGGTTGACGCAGGCGAACAACAGATCGCCCAGTTCATCGGCCACCCGATCCGGGTCCTGCTCGGGCTGGTCAAGCTCGGCCATCACTTCGTCCAGCTCTTCATGGATCTTGTCCACCACCGGCGGCAACTCGCGCCAGTCGAAGCCCACTGCCGAGCAGCGTTTCTGAATCTTGTTGGCCCGGCTCAACGCCGGTAGGTTGCGGGGAATATCATCCAGTGCGCTGGTCGCGGTCGCATCCTTGCTGCGCCGCTCGACGGCCTTGGTTTGCTCCCAGTTGGCCTTGACCTGCTCTTCGCCGTCGAGTTCGGCGTTGCCGAACACATGCGGGTGACGGCGCACCAGCTTGTGGCTGATGGACTGCACCACATCGCCGAAGTTGAACAGCGACTGTTCTTCTCCCAGCCGGGAATAAAACACCACCTGAAACAACAAATCACCCAGCTCGCCCGGCAGCTCGTTCAGGGCGCCCCGCTCTATGGTGTCGGCCACCTCATAGGCTTCTTCCAGGGTGTGCGGCACTATGCTGGCAAAGTCCTGTTTCAGATCCCAGGGGCAGCCGTTTTCCGGATCCCGCAGGGCCGCCATGATGGCCAGCAAGTCGCCGAGTGAGTAGTTATAGTGCTCCATCCGTGCTCCCGTTACAGCCGCTTGGCTTCCAGTATGTCCGGCAACTGACCTATCTTGGCCAGGGTCCGGCTCAGGGTATCGATATTGTATATTTCCAGCTGCATGTCGATGGTCGCCGTCTGCTGCTTGTGATTGGAGCGGCTGTTGACGCCCATCACATTGATTCTTTCGTTGGCCAGAATGGTGGTGATATCACGCAACAGGCCGGAGCGGTCATTGGCCACCACCCGCAGGGTCAGCCGATAACCGCCGGCGTTGTTTTCGCCCCACACCGCATCGACCACCCGTTCCGGATGCTGCACCACCAGTTCCTTCAACTGCTCGCAGTCGGAGCGATGAATCGAGATACCCCGCCCCTGAGTGATGAAGCCGACGATCTCGTCGCCCGGAATCGGCTGGCAGCAACGGGCGGTGCTGGTCAGCAGGTTGCCCACGCCCTGCACCACTATGTGCCCCTGTCCCTTGGCGTTGGGGGCCTTTTTCGCCGCCTTCAGCTCCAGCTGACGCAGCACCGCTTCGTCCTGCTCCTCGCTGGTCGGCTTCTTGTACAGTCCCTGCAGGTAGTTAAGCAGCTGATTGATGCGCAGATCACCGCCACCGATACCGGCAAGCAGGTCGTCGAGATGGCTGACGTTGAAGCGTTCCAGCACCGCCTTGTCGATCTGGGAAAAGCTCAGTCCCAGTCGGTCCAGCTCTTTATCCAGCACATCACGACCGGCGAGAATGTTCTTGTCCCTGTCCTGCTTCTTGAACCAGGTCGCCACCTTGGAGCGCGCCCGACTGGTACGCAGAAACCCCTGATGGGGGTTCATCCAGTCCCGGTTGGGGTTGGGCTGTTTCTGGGTGATGATCTCCACCTGATCGCCGGTTTGCAGCTGATAGGTGAACGGCACTATGCGACCGTCGATCTTGGCGCCGATGCAGCGATGGCCGATCTGGCTGTGCACGTAGTAGGCAAAGTCGAGCGGGGTGGCGCCCAACGGCAAGTCGACCACTTCGCCCTTGGGGGTAAACACATAGACCCGGTCTTCAAACACCTGGCTGCGCAACTCGTCGACCAGGGAGCCACTTTCGGCCATGTCTTCCTGCCAGGCCAGCAGCTTTCTGAGCCAGGCAATCTTGTCTTCAAAGCCGCTCTGTTTGGTGGCGCCGGCGCCTTCCTTGTATTTCCAGTGCGCCGCCACGCCCAGCTCCGCATCCTGATGCATCTGATCGGTACGGATCTGTATTTCGACCGTCTTGCCCTCGGGGCCGATCACCACCGTATGAATCGACTGATAGCCGTTGGGCTTGGGGTTGGCCACGTAATCGTCGAACTCACGCGGAATGTGCCGCCATTGAGTGTGCACCACACCCAGGGCGCCGTAACAGTCCTGCAGGTGCCGGGCGACCACCCGTACCGCGCGCACATCGAACAGCTCGTCGAAGTCCAGGTTCTTCTTCTGCATCTTGCGCCAGATGCTGTAGATATGTTTGGGTCGGCCATACACCTCGGCATCGACCCCGGCTTCCTGCAGCGCCGTCCTGAGCCCGGACACGAAATCGTCGATATAGAGCTCCCGCGCCCGCCGCTTTTCGTCCAGCAGCTGCGCGATGCGCTTGTAGGTATCCGGGTGCAGATAGCGGAACGACAGATCCTCCAGTTCCCATTTGAGCTGGCCGATGCCCAGTCGGTTGGCGAGCGGGGCATAGATGTTGGCGATCTCCTTGGCCACCAGCACCCGGGTTTCTTCGTCGGCGTTCTTGACCTCGCGCAGGCAGGTGATGCGCTCGGCCAGCTTGATCACCACGGCCCGCACGTCTTCCACCATCGCCAGCAGCATGCGGCGCACCCGGTCGACCTGCACTTCCGAGCTCTTGTCGCCGTGCACGTGCTGCAGCGAGCGAATGGCCTCCATATCGGCCACCCCTCGCAGCAGGCGCGCTATGGTGTCACCAAAATCCTCCCGTACCCGCTCCGCGTCCAGATGACCGAACTCGAGAAACGGATACAGCAGCGCCGCCGTCAGGGTATCCAGATCCATGCTCAGAGTGAGCAGGATCCCGACCATTTCCACCCCTTCGGCCTGCAGCCGGTGTTGCGCCTCGGGCGGAGCCTTCAACTCCAGGCAATACTCGTACACCGCTTTCAGTTGCTCCCGCTCATGAGCATCGAGCGGCAGGCCCGATGCCCACTCGGTCAGGCTGAAGCTTGTTTGAAGGTGAGTATCGCGCACGGCAACCATAAGTATCCCTTAATTTAATTCGAACAAGGCCATCGCTTCGCAATGCACCGTATGGGGGAACATATCAATCAGGCAGAGGCGGCTGAGCCGGTAACCCGCCGCCAGCAGTGCCTCGCTGTCTCTGGCAAGGGTCGCCGGATTACAGGACACATACAGCAACCGCTCGGGTGATAACTGCTGCAGGTAAGGCATTACCTGCTCGGCACCGGCCCGGCCCGGGTCCAGCAAGACCCGCTCAAAGCCCTGTCGCGCCCAGGATTCCCGAGTGAAGTCGGCGGCCAGATCGGCACGATAAAACTGCGCCAGCGGCAGAGCGTTATCTTCCGCGTTGCCCCGGGCCTGCTCGACCATCTCCATCACCCCTTCCACTCCAGCCACCGGATGCCCGGCCGCCGCCAACGGGAGCGAGAAATTGCCGACCCCGCAGAACAGATCCAGTATCGGCTGGCCCGGCTCGGCGGCCAGCCACTGCTGCGCCAGGCGCACCATTCGCTCGTTAAGCCCGGCGTTAATCTGGATAAAGTCACCGGGGGTAAAGGCCAGCCTGATATTATCTATCTGATAGTAAAGTGAAAAAGGAACATGTAAAGGTCGTCTGGCGCTATCGTCCTGCAAAAACAGGGCAAGATGTCGCGTCTGGGCAAAGGTGAGTAATAGTTCCAGATCCCGAGGCGACAGGGATCCCGTGTGCCGCAGCAGAAGAGCGACCCCTTCGGCCGCATCATAGAGCTCGATATGCCCGAGCTGTTTCACCGCCTTCAGCCGGTTCAGCAACTGGCGCAAGGGGGCAATCAGCTCGGAAAGCGCGGGGCGCAACACCCCACAATGCTCGATTTCCACCAGATCGTGCGACTGGCCACGGCGAAAGCCGAGCGATACGCCCTTGCCCCGACGACGAATCGCCAGTCGTGCCACCCGCCGATATCCCTGATGCTCGTCATCGTTCAGCCAGTGTGGCTCGGGCAGTTCATCGATGCCGTGGCGGGCAAACAGCTGCGCCACGGTACGCGCCTTCAAGGCACGCTGATGCGCAACCGGCAGGTGCTGCAACGAGCAGCCGCCACAGTCGGCACTGTAGGGACAAAACGGCTTTTGCCGTTCGGGCGATGGCGTCAGCACCTTGAGCAGGTCGGCGGTCCGGTATTTGTTGTTTTGCACCAGCAAGCGCACCCGTACCCGCTCGCCCTTGAGCGCGCCGGGCACAAACAGCGGCTTGTCCTGATACCGGGCCAGCCCCACCCCATGAGCATTCAGCTCGACAATGGTCACCTCCAGCGGCGGCTGTGCCTGAGCTTTGGGCTTGTTTTCCTTGAAGAACTGAACCATAAAACGTGGAGCCCTCGAACCGGCTATGTCATCATAAGCGTCTGTTGATTTGATGCGCGCATTGTCCCACATTAGCCCACTATGACCAAATACGGCCTGCGAGCCCGGATACTGGCTTACACCATCATCCCCACCCTGATTATCGGTATCCTGCTGGCCGGTTATTTTTCCGTGAGTCGCTATCAGCAGCTGGAAGAAGTGCTGATCCGTCAGGGCGTCAACGTGATAGAGCCACTGGCCCTGGCCAGTGAACTGGCGCTGACCAGCCGTAACCGGGAAGCGCTCAACCGCCTGCTCAGTACCATTCATCGCAACAACAGCCCGCTGGTCAAATCCATCGCCCTGTTCGATGCCCAGGGCCGGCTGCTGGTCACTTCCAACTACCATCGCGACTTCAACATCATGCGGCTGCCGGAAGCTGTGCCGATCCCTCGTACCACCCAGGTGGCCAGCAGCGACGAAGAGATTATTCTGCGCACCCCGGTACTCACCGACAATATTCAGGCCGACTCGTCCTGGGAAGACGTTTCCGCCGTGCCCATCGGCTACATCGCCATGCAACTGACCAACGACTCGGCCATGCTGGCGCATTATAAAGACAGCTTCTTTGCCGGCCTGATCGTGCTGCTCGGGGTCAGCCTCAGCACCCTGTTCGGCATTCGCCTGATCAGAGGCGTATCCCAGCCGATCACCGACATGGTCAGCGCCATCTACAAGATCCGTGAAGGCCGGCTCGATACCCGGGTCAACGGTGAATTCACCGGCGAGATGGAGATGCTCAAGAACGGCATCAATGCCATGGCCAAGTCGTTGTCCGAATACCACGACGAGATGCAGCAGAACATCGATCAGGCCACCTCGGATCTGCGCGAGACCCTGGAGCAGATTGAAATCCAGAATATCGAGCTGGACATGGCCAAGAAGCGGGCGCAGGAAGCGGCCCGGGTCAAAACCGAGTTTCTGGCCAACATGTCGCACGAGCTGCGCACGCCGCTCAACGGCGTTATCGGGTTTGCCCGCCAGCTGCAAAAAACCCGCCTGACTTCCAATCAGCTCGACTACCTCAAGACCATCGAAAAGTCGGCGCAAAACCTGCTTGGCATCATCAACGATATTCTCGACTTCTCCAAGCTCGAAGCCGGCAAGCTGAAGATGGAACAGTTGCCGTTCTCGCTGCGCGATACCCTGCAGGAAGTGATGACGCTGCTGGCCCCCAGTGCCCACGACAAGGGGCTGGAGCTGTCGATGCGGGTCGATGCGGCCGTGCACGACGCCGTGATCGGCGACCCGTTGCGACTGCAACAGGTGCTGACCAATCTGGTGGGCAACGCGGTCAAGTTTACCGAGCAGGGCAACGTGGATGTGCGGGTCGATGCCCGCCCCGCCAGTCAGCCGGATCGGGTCGCCCTGCGCATTCATGTGCAGGACACCGGCATCGGTATTTCCGACAGTCAGCGCCGCCAGCTGTTTCAGGCCTTCAACCAGGCCGACTCCAGCATTTCCCGCCGCTACGGCGGTACCGGGCTGGGCCTGGTGATCACCCAGAAACTGGTGCACCAGATGTCCGGCGATATCGAGCTCTATTCCGAGCTGGGCTCGGGCTCGGTGTTCAGCTTCACCCTGGAGCTGAATAGGGCCTCGTTGCCGTTGGCCGAATCGCTGCCGCTGGCCGAGCTGTGTGACAAGACGGTGCTGTATATGGAGGAAGACAACTTCAGCCGCCGGGCCACCACCGCCCTGCTGCGGGAATGGGGCATACAGGTGTTGCACGAACCCTATCCGGGCGTGGTCATCGATTGCGCCCTGCTCGGCTTTGGCCCCAATACCCTGCCCAGCCAGATGGAACAGGCGATTCAGCGGCAGCTGGCTTATGACAACAAGGTCGTGGTACTGCTCAGCTCCACCGATCCGACTCTGACCGATGCCCTGCAGGGGGCGGGGGCCGAGTTCTGCCTGAGTAAACCGGTACACTACCAGAAGCTGGCTCAGGCGCTGATGGGACAGGAAGTGGCCGAGCCCGAGGCCATGCTGCAGATCACCCTGGCGCCGCCTGCTCAGAAACAGCCGCTGCGGGTGCTGGCGGTGGACGACAACCCGGCCAATCTGAAGCTGATCAGTGCCATGCTGAGCGAACAGGTCAGTCAGGTGGAAACCTGCTCCAACGGCCAGGAAGCGCTCAACCTGGCCACCATCAATCGCTACGACATCATTTTCATGGATATTCAGATGCCGCTGATGGACGGCATTCAGGCCACCCGCGAAATTCGCTCCCAGGACGGTCCCAACGCCAGCACCCCCATAGTGGCGGTGACCGCCCATGCCATTGCCGGTGAGCGCGATCGGCTGATGCATCAGGGCATGGACGATTACCTGGCCAAGCCGATAGACGAGAGCATACTGGCCCGCATCATAGAGCGCTTCGCCCACCGCCCCACACCGCCGGGGCAGATAGACTGGTCGCTGGCGGTGAAGCAGGCTGCAGGCAAGGAGCCGCTGGCCAAGGAGATGCTTGCGTTGCTGTTACAGAGCTTCGACGAATTTGCCCCCTTGCTGGGGGCCGCCCTGTCCGGTGAGCTGGACGAGCAACGCCTCTACCCGGCATTGCACAAGCTGCATGGCGGCACCGCCTATTGCGGCGTGCCACAGTTGCAGGCGCTGGTGGCCCAGCTGGAAAAAGCGCTGCTGGCCAAACAGGGGGTCGACGAGCTGGAGCCCGAGCTGCTGGAGCTGGAAGAACGAATGGGGCAGGTACGGGAAGAAGCGAAATTCTATTTGTAACAATAAGCGGTAAGCTATCAGCTATAAGCCGTCAGTAAAGCAACCAGAAAACGGCCTGTTTTGGCCGTCATTCCGGTACTGAATCTTCGTCATGCTGAACTTGATTCAGTATCAGCATGACGTATAAATCATCATCAATCGTAGGGTCGAATTCATTCGACCTCTTGTAGGCCGTGCCGCTATTTTTGGTCGAATAAATTCGACCCTACAAAAAACCCCGAGCGCGTCATGGCTCGGGGCTTTGTCTGAAAGCTTACAGCTTACGGCTTACAGCTCAAACACCCTGGCGGGCTTCGCGCATCAGTCGTTTCATGTCGCGAATGGCCTTTTCCAGACCGTCGAAGGCGGCGCGGGCGATGATGGCATGGCCGATGTTCAGCTCCAGCATCTCGGGAATGGCGGCAATCGGCTTGACGTTATGGTAATGCAGACCATGGCCGCCATTGACCTTGAGGCCCTTATCGTGGGCATAAGAGGCGGACGCCGAGATACGTTTCAGCTCGGCCAATCGTTCGGCTTCATTGGGCGCATCGGCGTAATGACCGGTATGGATCTCGATATAGGGGGCACCGGTGGCGACCACCGCATCGATCTGCGCCCGATCGGCGTCGATAAACAGCGACACCTTGATACCGGCTTCGGTCAGGCGGGCCACGGCGGCTCCCACCTTGTCGAGCTGGCCGGCCACATCCAGGCCGCCTTCGGTGGTCACTTCTTCCCGCTTTTCCGGCACCAGGCACACGAAGGCCGGCTTGATGCGACAGGCGATATCCACCATTTCATCGGTGACCGCCATTTCCAGATTCATTCGGGTTTGGATGGTCTGGCTCAGAATCTCCACGTCCCGATCGATGATATGACGCCGGTCTTCACGCAGATGCACGGTAATACCGTCGGCGCCCGCCTGCTCGGCCAGGGCCGCCGCCTGCACCGGATCCGGATAGCTGGTGCCCCGGGCATTACGCAAGGTGGCAATGTGATCGATATTAACGCCTAAATACAATTCACTCACTGCGACTTCCTCTCTTTCCTTTGATAAACAGGGCGCGACTGCGCAAGGCCCGGCCGCCGAGATAAGGCCCCAGCGCCTGTCGGCTGAAACGCTTGGCAGAGACCAGCACCTCGGGACGGGTTAAATCGAGCTCGGCCAGGGCATGAAGATGGCGGCCCGAATAGGCCCCCGGCTCATCCCTTTCCAGGGCAATGAAACCGGACTCCGGCTGATAGCGATACCAGCCCTCGGGCCGAATGGCCTCGCCGCTCAGGGCGTCCAGGGTAAAATCGACGCCATAACCCAGTATGTTTAACATATAAAACTCGAAATGACGCAAGCAGGGTTCAATACCTTCGCCATTGGCCAGTTTTTTCAGGGTATTGTGATAGGCGTCAAACACTTCGTCGAAGGGGGTATGCGCTTCCAGCAGGTAGTAGATCAGCTCGTTGAGGTAGAGGCCGCTGTACAGGGCCGTTCCCGTCAACCGGATGGCCGGGGCCGTGGCTTCCGCATGGTGCAGGTTCTTCAGCTCGCCCTTGCCGGCAAAGGTGAGCCTTAACGGCACAAAGGGCTGTAACAGCCCTTTGAGAGGTGAACGCGGCTGGCGGCTGCCCTTGGCCACCAGACTCTGGCGGCCCAGTTCCCGGGTGAATACCTCAACCAGCTGACTGGTTTCCCGGTAGGGCCGGCTATGAATGACGAAGGCGGCGTGCGCCATGATCAGTCGTCACCATACCCCAGACTGCGCAAGGCCCGCTCGTCATCGGCCCAGCCGGATTTGACCTTGACCCACAACTCCAGAAACACCTTCTGCTCCAGCAAGCGCTCCAGATCCAGTCGCGCTTCGGTACCGATCACCTTGATCTTCTCGCCCTTGTTGCCGATGACCATGCGCTTCTGGCCGCTGCGCTCGACCAGGATCAGGCCGTTGATGTGCACTATGCCCTGCTCGTTAACCTTGTAGTCTTCAATTTCTACCGTCACCGAGTAGGGCAGCTCGTCACCCATGAAGCGCATCAGCTTCTCACGGATAATCTCCGCTGCCATGAAGCGTGAAGAGCGGTCGGTGATGTAATCTTCCGGAAAGTAATGCAACGACGGCTTCAATCGGGCACGGGCCAGCTTGGCGATGGTGTCGACATTGGTGCCCTTTTCCGCAGAAATCGGCACTATGTCGGCGAAGTTCAACTTGGTAGCCAGCCACTGCATGTGGGGCAGCAATTCTTCCTTGCTCTCGACGTTGTCGATCTTGTTGATCGCCAGTACCACCGGGCAGTCCATGCGGCGCAGCTTGTTCACCACCATGTCGTCGTCGGCGGTCCATTTGGTGCCTTCCACCATGAACACCACCATCTCCACGTCGCCCAGCGAGCTGCTTGCTGCCCGGTTCATCAGCCGGTTGATGACGCGCTTTTCCTCGATGTGCAGGCCCGGGGTGTCCACATAAATGGTCTGGTAGGCCCCCTCGGTGTCGATACCCATGATGCGGTGGCGCGTGGTCTGCGGCTTGCGCGAGGTAATGCTGACCTTCTGCCCCAGCAGATGGTTGATCAGGGTCGATTTACCCACATTGGGTCGGCCGACAATGGCGATAAAGCCACAATAGGTTTGTTCTTGATCTGTCATAGCAGCACTTCCAGGGCATGTTCGGCGGCAGATTGCTCGGCCTTGCGACGGCTGGTACCAATACCCACCACCGGCTCGGGTACACCATCAATCTGACAATGTACGGTAAATTTCTGATTGTGGGCTTCGCCAATCACGTCCACTACGGTGTAGGTCGGCAACGACTTGCGCTTGCCCTGCAACAACTCCTGCAACCGGGTCTTGGGATCTTTCTGATCGATACCCGGCTGAATGTCGTTGAGTCGCTCTTCATACCAGGACAACAGCATGGTGCGCATCTGCTCGATGTCCGTATCCAGATACACGGCGCCAATCAGGGCTTCCACCGCATCGGCCAGAATGGATTCTCGCCGAAAGCCGCCGCTTTTCAGCTCGCCCGGGCCCAGGATCAAATAATCGCCCAGCTCGAATTCACGCGCCAGCTCGGCCAGGGTTTTTTCTCGCACCAGGGTGGCACGCATGCGTGACATGTCGCCTTCGTTCACCTTGGGAAAACGATGAAACAGGGCATCGGCAATCACCATGCTCAGCAGGGAATCACCCAGAAATTCCAGTCGCTCGTTATGGCGAGCGCCGGCGCTTCTGTGAGTGAGCGCCCGTACCAACATGGCTTCATCGTTGAAGGTATGGCCCAGTTTTTTTTGCAGAATATTCAGTTTTTTCATTAACGAATTGCGCCTATACGGCTGAAACGCACATCGCTCGGCACCCAGGAGGGCAACCAGCTGTCGGCGTTACGTTCAAACTCAAAGCTAATCCAGATAGCCACCGCCTTGCCCACCAGGTTCTCTTCGGGCACAAAGCCCCAGAACCGGCTGTCGGTACTGTTGTCCCGGTTGTCGCCCATGGTGAAATATTGGCCTTCGGGTACGACCCATTCATTCCGCGCCGTGCCCGGCTGGCGGTAATACATGGATACCCGGTCGGGTAACAACGGGTTGCGCAGTATGTCGTGGGACTCGTCGGTCAGACGCTCGGCGTAATGCTCGAGCGGAATGCCCATCTGGGTAAACTCTCCACTTTTTTCATATTCAAGGTCCACCGGCGTAAAGTCGGGGCAGTTGTCACCGTCACAGGCCGGCTGGATAAACAGCTGCTTGTCCTGATAAACGATGCGATCGCCGGGCAGGCCGATCACCCGCTTGATGTAATCGATACGGGTATCTTCCGGGTACTTGAACACCACCACATCGCCCCGCTCGGGCTTGCCGGTCGGGATCAGGGTGGTATTGCTGACCGGCTCTTTCAGGCCGTAGGCAAACTTCTCCACCAAGATGAAATCCCCCACCAGCAGCGTCGGCATCATGGAGCCGGACGGGATCTGGAACGGCTCATAGATAAAAGAGCGCAATATCAGTACGGTCGCAATCACCGGAAAGATGGAACGGGCCTGCTCTATCCAGCCGGGCACCTTTGCCGCCCGACTCAGTACCGCCGCATCCACTTTATTGCCATGAGCCAGCTGGGCCTCGGCAATTTTACGGGCGCGTTTCGGCGCCCATATCCATTTGTCACAGGCCCAGACAATGCCGGTGACCAGGGTCACCAGCACCAGTATCAGGGCAAAGTTACTCGCCATGGTTACTTGTCCTTACCAACATGGAGGATCGCCAGGAAGGCATCCTGGGGAATATCGACCCGCCCCAGGGACTTCATGCGCTTCTTGCCTTCTTTCTGTTTGGCCAGCAGCTTTTTCTTGCGGCTGACATCGCCGCCGTAACACTTGGCGGTGACGTCCTTGCGCAGGGCCTTGACCGTGCTGCGAGAGATAATCTGGTTGCCGATAGACGCCTGAATGGCGATATCGAACATCTGCCGCGGGATCAGCTCGCGCATTTTCTCCACCAGCTGACGGCCTCGGTACAAGGCGTTGTCCTTGTGGGTGATAATGGCCAGCGCATCGACCCGGTCACCGTTGATCAGAATATCCAGTCGCACCATGTCGGCGGCGTCAAACCGCTTGAAGCCGTAATCCAGCGAGGCATAACCCCGGCTGCAGGACTTGAGACGGTCGAAGAAGTCGAGCACCACTTCCGCCATCGGAATGTCATAGCTCAGCGCCACCTGGTTGCCGTGATAGACCATGTTGGTCTGCACGCCCCGTTTCTCGATACAGAGGGTGATGACGTTGCCCAGGTATTCCTGCGGCACCAGAATATTACATTCGGCGATGGGCTCGCGCAGCTCTTCGATGTTATTGACGGCCGGCAGGTTGGACGGGCTGTCGATGTGAATGGTTTCACCGTTGGTCAGCACGATCTCGTAGACCACGGTCGGCGCCGTGGTGATCAGATCCAGATCGTATTCCCGCTCCAGACGCTCCTGAATGATTTCCATGTGCAGCATGCCGAGGAAGCCACAACGAAAGCCAAAGCCCAGCGCGTTGGAAGTTTCCGGCTCGTAGAACAGGGAAGCATCGTTCAGTGACAGCTTGTCCAGCGCATCACGGAAGGCTTCGTAGTCATCGCTGGAAATCGGGAACAGACCCGCATACACCTGCGGCTTGACCTTCTTGAAGCCGGGCAGCGCTTTTTCGGCACCGTGCTTGGCATGAGTCAGGGTATCACCCACCGGCGCACCGTGAATTTCCTTGATGCCACAGACCACCCAGCCTACTTCACCGCAGTTCAGGCCGGCGGTGTCTTTCTGCTTGGGCGTAAAGATACCGATGCGATCCACGCCCCACACCTGGCCGGTGCTCATCACCTTGATCTTGTCGTTTTTCTTCAGGTTGCCGTGCTTGATGCGCACCAGCGACACCACCCCCAGGTAGGGGTCGAACCAGGAGTCGATGATCAGCGCCTGCAGCGGTCCTTCCGGGTTGCCTACCGGCGGCGGAATCTGGCGTACTATGGTTTCCAGTACTTCATCCACACCCAGGCCGGTCTTGGCCGAGCAGCGCACCGCATCGAGGGCATCGATACCGACGATGTTTTCAATTTCTTCGGCCACCCGCTCCGGCTCGGCCTGGGGCAGGTCGATCTTGTTCAGTACCGGTACCACTTCCAGATCCATGTCCAGAGCGGTGTAACAGTTGGCCAGAGTCTGTGCCTCAACGCCCTGACCCGCATCCACTACCAGCAACGCGCCCTCACAGGCGGCAAGAGAGCGGGAAACTTCATACGAGAAGTCGACGTGCCCCGGGGTATCGATAAAGTTCAGCTGGTACTGTTCGCCGTCGTTGGCCTGGTAGTTCAGGGTCACACTCTGGGCTTTGATGGTAATGCCGCGCTCCCGCTCCAGATCCATGGAGTCGAGAACCTGCTGCTGCATTTCTCGATCGGTCAAGCCGCCGCACACCTGGATCAAACGATCGGACAGGGTGGACTTGCCGTGGTCTATATGAGCGATGACGGAAAAGTTACGAATATGCTTCATGATGCGATAAGGAGTCCGTTGTCTGAAAGCGAGAGTCAAAGGCGGGATTCTACTGGATTAGCACTACCGTGGCCAATCCTTAGTCGATATTGGCAACCGGGATCACCGGCCCGATAATGACCGGCTCTGCCAGTATCTTGCCGGAGCCTTTGGCCCAGCGGGACGCCAGTGCAAAACCGACGATACCGCCGACAGCGGCCCCCGCCAGGGTACCGCCGTCACCCAGCCCCAGTCCGGCGCTAGCCACCAGGGCACCGCCCAGCAACAGCAGCAGCGGCAGCAGATATACCAGCAGGGCGCTGGTGATCAGGCTTTGTTCGGGAATGCCGATGCGCACCTGCTGATCCACCACCAGCGGCAACTCGGTCGCAATCACGAAGCGGTGATCGCGCCCGGGCAGGGCCTTGGAGACCAGGCCGGTACCGCAGTTGCTGTTTTGCTTGCACTGGCCGCAGGCCGATTTACTGAAACAGACCACTTCAACGCCGTTTGCATGTACCGCCAGCACGGTGGCAATCTCTTCAATCATGGTGTGATCCTGGGCTCAATGGACTCGGCGATGCGACGGGCGGTATCGGCGGGAATCGCCCCCACCACGGTAATTTCGACCCGCGCCGGACTGATGAGGCTGACCAGATGGGTGGCGCCCTGGCGTACCAGCTGCTGCCGGGGCTCGGTATTGGCGCCGGCCTGGGCCACATACACGGATACGTCTACCAGGCCATTGGACAGCATCAGGTAATTCACCAGCCGCTCGGTGACCGGCAGCTTGTGTTTATCCTCCGAGCGTAACTCGAAGCCGGCGGGCAGCCAGCCGGTTTGCCAGGGCTGGGATTGTTGCGGGGTCGGGTACACATCCGCCACCGACATCGCCGGCGGCAAGGCGGCGGTTTTCAGCTCCTGGATCAGAGGGCTGGGCTGATCGCTGATCCGCAGCGCCACCCCCATGCTTTGTTCCACCACACCGGCGTCCCGATCCAGGGTATCCAGCTTGAGCAACAAACCGGTTTCCTGATCCAGCCACAGCACATAGCCGTAATAGCCTTCGGCCTTCGGCACCAGCCGAATTACCTGCGCCACCCGCCCCAGCACTCGACTGCGCCCGGCGACAACCGCATCATAGTGGCTTGTCACCGGTGCCAGTGGCATCAGCTGCAAACGATGAAACAGCCCCGGCAGGGTGGCGTCCTTGAGGGTATAGCCATCGTGGCTGGCATCGAAGAAACTGGTTTCATCGTCGCGCTGCACGAACTCGCGCGGCCGGCCATTGAGGTGAGTAAGGTGGGTAAATACCTGACCGTCGATATGCCCCCGGGTCAGACGTTTGGGTTCGAGCTGCCCCTGGCTGGAATCAACCAGCGTCAACTCGAAGTTCAACTGCTGATAGGCCTGTTGCATACGCTGCAACAAGACCTCTGCCGATTCATTCTCGGCGGCGGCCACACCAGACCATGCCCATACAATTACCAGGATAACGGCATTAAAGCCCTTTATTCTCAAAGCCGATTACCTTCAGTTCTGACGCAGACGTTGCTGCAATTCGTGATCCATCAACAGCTCATGAATATGACGCTGTTGTTCCAGCAGGGCCTGTTCCTGTGACCCCTGGCGTGGCGTTATCTGATAATTCAGGCTGACCGGAGCCGCACCACCGTTCATGGGCACCGTATTCAGCACCGGCGACGGCAGCTCGTTCTGACCGTATTGCTGCACCCCGAAGATCAACGCCGCCGATACCGACGCCGCCACCGCAAACTGGCCAACATAACGCAGCATGGGAGTAACACGACCAAACAGCGGCCGCACCACACCGGCCTGCTCTGCCTGTGCGGTATGGGTAGAAGACGCCGCCGGAGCCGCGATCATCGCCGGTTCGTCGGCCAGCGCCGCCGCGATTCTGTCGCTCATGTCCAGCTGAAGATGACTCGGCAGCTCGCGACGCAAGGCATCGCCGTACAGATGATAACGGCCAAAGATATCCGCCAGCTCGAGATCATCTCCCAGCTGTTCCAGCAAGACCTTGTCCTGAATTTCTCCGTCTACCAATGCCGAAATCTGTTCCTTGTTTGCCATAACGTTAGCCATAACAGTTATTCTCCGTTCAACCCTGAAGTAACGGCTGGACCCGCTTGTCGATCGCCTCGCGTGCCCGGAAAATCCGGGAACGAACGGTCCCTACCGGACAGTCCATCACCTTGGCAATATCTTCATAGCTCATCCCTTCCAGCTCGCGTAAGGTAATCGCCGTTTTAAGATCTTCCGGAAGGACCTCAATGGTCTCGAATACCGCCCGCCTGATCTCTTCCGACAACATGAGATGTTCCGGTGACGCCTGATCTTTCAACCCTTCGCCGCCGTCGTAAAACTCTGCATCCTCGATACCGACATCGCTGCCCGGAGGTCGCCGCCGCTGGGCGACCAGGTAGTTCTTGGCGGTGTTCACCGCAATCCGGTACAGCCAGGTAAAAAACGCACTCTCGCCACGAAACCCGGGCAAGGCACGATACGCCTTGATAAACGCCTCTTGCGTCACATCCGGTACGTCTCCTGGATTAGACACAAATCGAGACACCAGGTTCGCCACTTTGTACTGATATTTTTTTACCAGCAGGTTGTATGCGTTTTTATCGCCACGCTGCACCCGTTCAACCAGTTGCTGGTCCGTTAAATTATCGCTCATGCGAGCCGCGTAACCTCCGAATAATCCGATGCGTTGCCACACCGGCCCGTAATAAGCGCACCTTGATAGACTGCGGATGCGGACAAAAGTTCTGAACTCATTTGAGAAAGGTGATTCCAGCTGCACCTGTCGGCGGCTTGGGATAACATAGAAAGATTATCCATACTGGGCCAATGATACTTTATGAAGGATCCCGTTGAATACCTCTGCGACGTACTCATCATTGGCAGCGGTGCCGCCGGACTGTCGCTGGCGCTGAAACTGGCCGATCATGCCAGGGTTCATGTGCTCAGCAAGGGGCCGCTTGCCGAAGGCTCGACCCTCTATGCCCAGGGCGGCATTGCCGCTGTGTTCGATGAAACGGATAGCATTGAATCCCATGTTGCCGACACCCTGATTGCCGGCGCCGGACTCTGTGACGAAGCGGTGGTGGAGTTTACCGCCAGCAACGCCCCCGGCGCCATTCAATGGCTGATTGGCCAGGGCGTGCCCTTCGATACCGAAGAGTCGGCCCAGGGAGAGGCTTCCTATCACCTCACCCGGGAAGGTGGCCACAGCCACAGACGCATTTTTCATGCCGCCGATGCCACCGGCAGAGCGGTACAGCTTACCCTGAACGAACAGGTGCAGCGACATCCCAACATTCATATTCTGGAACGGGTCAACGCGCTGGATTTAATCACCAGTGCCAAGCTGGGCCTGCCCGGCAACCGGGTGCTCGGTGCCTACGTCTGGAACCGCAACAAAGAGCGGGTAGAAACGGTACGGGCCCGCTTTATCGCCATGGCCACCGGCGGTGCCTCCAAGGTGTATCAGTACACCTCCAACCCGGACGTCAGCTCCGGTGACGGTATCGCCATGGCCTGGCGCGCCGGCTGCCGGGTCGCCAACATGGAATTCAACCAGTTCCATCCCACCAGCCTGTTTCATCCGGCAGACAACAACTTTCTGCTGAGCGAAGCGCTGCGCGGTGAAGGGGCCCTGCTCAAGCGTCCCGACGGCAGCCGCTTCATGCCCGATTATGACCAGCGGGCCGAGCTGGCCCCACGCGACATAGTGGCGCGGGCCATCGACCATGAAATGAAGCGTCTCGGTGCCGAATGCATGTATCTGGACATCAGCCATCAGCCGGCCGACTTCATTCTCAAGCACTTCCCCACCATTTATGAGCGCTGCCTCAAGGTGGGCATCGACATTACCCAACAACCGATGCCGGTGGTGCCCGCGGCCCACTATACCTGCGGCGGCGTCATGGTGGATCGCAAGGGTCATACCGATATCGAGGGCCTCTATGCCATCGGCGAGGTGTCCTACACCGGCCTGCATGGCGCCAATCGCATGGCCTCCAACTCGCTGCTGGAATGTATAGTGTTTGCCCGCGCCGCCGGTGAAGACATGCTGGCCAAGCTGGCAACCACGCCGGAGCCGCCGATATTGCCGCTGTGGGACGAAAGCAAGGTCGCCGACTCGGACGAAGAGGTGGTGATCCACCACAACTGGCACGAGCTGCGACTGTTCATGTGGGATTACGTCGGCATCGTTCGCTCCGACAAGCGACTGGAACGGGCCAAACGCCGCATCGATCTGCTGCAGCAGGAAATTCAGGAGTATTACGCCAATTTCCGGGTCAGCAACAATCTGCTGGAGCTGCGCAACCTGGTACAGGTGGCCGAGTTGATCGTGCGCTCGGCGATGGAGCGCAAGGAATCCCGCGGCCTGCATTACACCCTGGATTACCCGGAGCAGCTGGCGGATCCCAAGCCGACCATCATGGTGCCGAGCAACTATATGGATGAATAGACAGCTAGCTGGCCAGCAAGACCTTCTGTGACAGGCGGCGGAACACCGACTCCGGTACTGCATCCTGAAACAGCCACAGCGGCGGCCAGGGATCGTCTTTCAGCACCAGCAACAAAAAGCCGGGCCCGGCCCGGCTATATCGCGACAAGACGCCGCTGCGCCCGTTCAGGCTGAGCACGCCGTTGTTGTATTCCCCCTCCAGACGGTAATCGCCACCGCGAATCCACAGCAATACCAACACCAGCAGCCAGCCGGGGGCAAACCAGAGCAAGCGGTCGGCGTCCAGCAACAGGCTGGCCGGCAACCACAAGGCCGTGGCCGCCGCCAGCAGATAACAGCGATGCAAACGGGACGGCTCAGCGCTGATTGCGAACCTGGTTACGCTCAAGAATATATTCCACCATAGCCTGCAGTTGTGCGTCGTCGGTGCGCTGATGGCCCATAAACCAGGCGAACAGGTCCGGATCATCGCATTCCAGCAAACGGCGGAATGCCGCCTTGTGCGCTTCGCTCAGCCCGTCGTATTCGTGTTCGACAAAGGGGGCAAGAATCACGTCCAGCTCCAGCATGCCACGGCGGCAGGCCCAGACAAGACGCGGTTTATCAGAAAGTTTGACCATGGTGGCTTCCAGAAAATAAAACAAAGCTCATGGTATAAGGTCGAATGAGTACTGACAAATGTGTTGGCCATCTTTACCATGAAGGTCACACTTAATTTATTGATAGCCAATCAAGGGAGCGTCCCGTGTTGACTCTTGCTTCTTCTCCCATGCTTTACCCCCTGACCGACAGGGCCGTGATCGGCCTGACCGGCGCAGACAGAACCAAATACCTGCAGGGTCAGGTTACCTGTGATGTAAACCAGCTTAATCCCGGTGATGCCACCGCCGGCGGCCATTGCGACAGCAAGGGCAAACTGTGGGCCTCGTTCTGGCTGGCCAACCTGGGCGAGCAACTGCTGCTGGTGCTCAACCGATCACTGGTGGCACGTCAGTTGCCGGAACTGAAAAAATTCGCCGTGTTCGCCGATACCGAGGTCGAAGACGTCAGCTCGCAATGGCAGGTGTTCGGCCTGGCCGGCGAAGGCCTGTCCCACTGGCTCAACCATCAGCTTGGTGACGGCAATCTGTTGCAGGGCGGCATAGTGATACCGGTCGCCGCCGAGCATGCGCTGCTGCTGCTGCCCCAGGGTGTTGAGTTGGCCGAACTGGCCGAACTGCCCCGCGGCAGCGAGCAGGAATGGCAGGGGCTGATGATTCATGCCGGCCTGCCGGACATGAGCGCCGAACATCAGGGCGAATATATTCCCCAGATGCTCAACCTGCAGGCCATTGGTGGTATCAGCTTCACCAAGGGCTGTTACATGGGCCAGGAAACCGTGGCCCGCGCCAAGTATCGGGGCGCCAACAAGAAGGCGATGTTCGTGCTGACCGGCACCGCTGCCGGCGATATTGGCGTCAACCAGGATCTGGAGCTGCAACTGGGCGACAACTGGCGCCGGGCCGGCACCGTGCTGAGCGTCTGGCAACAGGGTGAAAGCTGTCTGCTAACGTCGGTGTTGAACAAGGATATGGAAGCCGACGCGGTATTTCGCATCAAGGGCCAGGATGACAGCCGGCTGAGCCTGCAGCCCCTGCCCTACGAACTGGTCGATTGAGCCGCGGCAATTGCCGCCTCTTTCAACCAGGCAGCGGCCTTGCCCAGAGGCCGCTGCTTGTGCCAGATCAGTTCCAGAGCCACCGGCCAGTCCTGATCGTCAAACTCCAGCGCCGGCGAGACCAGATAACCATTAGCCAGAGCGCCGGCCACCACGTGGCCGGGCACAAAGGCCCAGCCCAGATTACGCTGTACCAGCTCGACAATGACCCAGTGGCTTTCTACCCACCAGACATCGGCGGCCAGCCTTAGCCGGACTTTTTCTTCACTGTCGTTGCGGGTTGCCACCATCAGTTGCCGGTAACGCTTGAGCTCTTCCCACCCTACCCGCTGGCGGGCCAGTTGATGCTCCGGCGCACAGACAATTTTCAGCGGCACCCAGCCAAGCGCATGAAAGTTCAGGGCCGAAGGCAGAATCTCCTGACGCCACATAATGCCCAGATCGACCCGCTCTTCCAGCACCATGCGGCTGACATCCTCCATCAGTGGAAACAGCAGCTCCAGCTCGACGCTGGGAAAACGGCGGGCAAATTCATCCATCAGGCCACCCAGTAGATCCAGCGGGTAAAGTTCATCAACCGCCAGCACCAGCCGGCTTTCCACCCCTTCACCCAGGCTTTTGGCGACCCCGCGAAAATGCTCGCAGCGCTCGAGTATCACCCGCGCTTCCGCCAGTAACCGCTCCCCGGCCGGCGTCAGGCGGGGATAACGGCCACTGCGCAAAAACAGGCTGTTGCCCAGATCGATTTCCAGATTGGACACCGCGGTACTGATCACCGACTGCGCCTTGCCCAGTCGCCGGGCGGCGGCAGAGAAAGAGCCGGTATCCACGGTCGCCACAAAAGCCTGCAACTGCTCCAATGAAAAACTCATCTATCTATTAATCCGATACATTCCAACTTTGATATAGGATATTAGCAGATAGAATCAGCCTCTAAGACGATAACATCAGCAAGGAGTTTTCATGCGTACCACCAAAGATCGTATTCGCCATACCCTGGGATTCGAGATAATAGGTCTGATTATCTTTGCCCCGCTGGCCAGCTGGATCTTCGGCTTCGAACTCCACCTGATGGGCACCATGGCGGTGGTTGGCTCCATTATCGCCACCTTGTGGAATTATGTTTACAACCTGCTGTTTGATCACGCCATGCTGAAACTGCGCGGTGATGTGCGCAAGACAGTCCCGATTCGGGTGTCTCACGCCCTGCTGTTTGAAGGGGGTTTGCTGCTGCTGTTCATGCCGATGATCGCCTGGTATCTGGGTATTAGCCTGTGGGAGGCCTTCATGATGGACATTGCCATGGCCACTTTTTATCTGGTGTATGCCTTCCTCTATAACCTGGCCTACGACAAGGTTTTTCCCATCCCACATCCAACCCGCCGGGTACCCGGCTAGGATAGCCTGAACAAAAAAACCGCCTTTCGGCGGTTTTTTTTCAATTCACTTTGTTATGACTTCTGGGTGGTTGGCGCCAGTTCGGCACCGTCTTCCAGCGCTTGTGGGTTGCCTTCCATCTTCGCCACTATGGTGTTGACGGCGGTATCGCCCACCACGTTGGACGCGGTA
The DNA here is from genome assembly GCF_039539745.1 of Oceanisphaera sediminis. NCBI lineage: Bacteria > Pseudomonadati > Pseudomonadota > Gammaproteobacteria > Aeromonadales > Aeromonadaceae > Oceanisphaera > Oceanisphaera sediminis. Next base: position 54,852 of record NZ_BAABDS010000024.1, on the reverse strand, counting down.
CAGAACATGTCGTTGATGCGGTCCACCGCCATGATAATGGCCATGGCTTCAATCGGCAGGCCCATCTGATGCAGCAGTACACCGGCCATGACCACGGCACCGCCGGGTACACCGCCCACGCCCACCGACATCAGCAGCACGGTCACCCCCACGGTCAGCAGGTCACCGGCCGGAATCGGCGTGCCGGAAATGTTGGCGGCAAACATGGCCGCCAGAGTGATGTAGATGGCCGAGCCGGACATGTTGATGGTCGCACCCAGCGGCACACCAAAACCGGCGATGGCACGGGACACGCCCAGCTTCTCGGTCAGGGTACGCATGGTCACCGGAATGGTGGCGTTGGAGCTGGCGGTAGACAGCGAAAACAACAGCTGTTCACGAGTGGCCTTGCGGAACTCGCTCGGCTTGACGCCGGTAGTCAGCCATACGGCCAGCGGATACACCACCAGAATCCAGAACGCCAGCACCAGTACCACCATACCAACGTAGCCGGCAACCGACATCAGGGTGTTGGCTTCCAGGGTGGCACCCAGGCTGATCATCAGCGCAAACACACCGTAAGGAGCCAGGGTCATCACCAGACCCACCAGCTTCATCATCACCTGGTTGGCCACGCGGAAGGTGCGCATCGCGGGGGCGGCGGCGCTGCCCATGGCCTGAATGGCCAGGCCGGTAATAATGGCCATGAAGATAATCTGCAGCATGTCACCGGAGGCAAAGGCCTGCACCGGGTTGCTGGGCACTATGCCGATCAGCATGGCGCCGATATCGGGTGTTTCGGTGGTGGCCAGCTCAACGGTAGTCGAGGCACCGTGCGGCAGAGTGGCGCCCATGCCCGGCTGAAAAATAACCCCGACCAGAATGGCGGCGGCAATCGACAGCATGGTGTTGATAACGTAAAGCCCGAAGGTTTTGCTGCCGAGGCGACCGAAGCTGGCAATATCACGCAGCTCGCAGATACCGGTCACGATGGAGATATAGACCAGCGGCACCACCATCAGCTTGATCAGTGACACAAACATACCGCCCAACCCTTCGGCCAGGCCCACCACGTTGTCGTTTAAAAACGAGACTCCAGTAAAAAGATACTGGATCATGCTGCCGATAATCAGACCGGCAAAAAGGCCGGCGAAAATGCGGGTAGAGAGAGAACCTTTCATTGTGTATTCCTCAGCAAAACCTGAACGATTGATCTGCTATTGATTGTTTTTATAGATAAGTAAACTGGCTCAGTTGGCAAGTCGCAGAATTTTACATTTAAAAAACAGATCGGCAACCCCGCAAGCGGCACAACTGGTTACATCGTGAACAGAATCACAATTTTTTATCATTTATAAAATAAATTTAATATTCGAATGAGGCTGGCTTGACCTCGTTCTGCCCCATCGGCAGCCTGAACTGCGCCTCCTCTACCGATGCGATTGCCGGGAGCGGTATTCAAGCATTCAACCGTCTTGATGCAGGCGCCGGGTTCGTTGCTATGCTGAAAAAAAGGATGAGTACCACTTGAGCACCATGGGCCGCGGGCCCCTTGAGGTCATTCGCATGAAGAGAGATCGCCAGACAATCACCTTGCTTCCTGTCATCTGCGTGCGAGCCGGCATTCGCCGGTGCTACCGGTCGTTGCCGTCAACGTCGAGTATGCCTTCGGTTGATCGCTGAGCGGGGTTGTGGCGCCCCCGGCACAACCGTCCACAGATTCAATCACAACCGCCTGTCGAGGCAGGCCAAGGTCCGATCATCGGCTATCGCGAGGCGCTACATGCACAATCCACTGCCCAGCTTTTCCATCGAGGAATATCAGCAACGCCTGACCAAGGTCAGAGACGCCATGACAAGGCAGGATATCCAGACGCTGATCCTGCACGATCCCTCCAATATCGCCTGGCTGACGGGTTACGACGGCTGGTCTTTTTATACCCCTCAGGTGGTGGTGGTCGGCCCGGCCGGTGAACCCATCTGGTATGGCCGACAGATGGATTCCAACGGTGCCAGACGTACCGTCTATCTGCAGGAAGAGAACATTACCTGGTATCCGGACTATTACGTGATGAATCCACCGATGCATGCCATGGAGTACCTGGCCAACCAGTTGCTCAAGCCTCGCGACTGGGCCTACGGCAACATCGGCGTCGAAATGGATAACTACTATTTCAGCCCCACCGCCTACCTGGCCTTGCGCGACAACCTGCCCGACGCCGACCTGGTGGACGCCACCGCTCTGGTCAACTGGTGCCGGGCGATAAAATCGGAAACCGAGCTGCGTTACATGCGCATCGCCGCCCGCATCGTCGAGAACATGCACAGAGCCGCGCTGGAGATGATAGAGCCCGGCCTGCCCAAGAACCGGCTGGTGGCCGAAATCTATCGGGTGGCGATGGAAGGTCATGACGGTCATTACGGCGATTATCCGGCCGTGGTGCCCATGCTGCCCTCGGGCAAGGATGCCTCGGCGCCCCACCTGACCTGGGACGAGCGCCCCTTCAATAACAACGAAGGCACCTTCTTCGAGCTCGCCGGCTGTCATCGGCGCTATCACTGTATTCTTTCGCGCACCATCTATCTGGGCCAGCCGACCAACGACTTTCTGCGCGCCGAAGCCGCCCTTAATGCCGGGCTGGAAGCCGGCCTGGCCGCCGCCAAACCCGGTAACCGCTGCGCCGATATTGCCAATGCCCTCAACGCCACCCTGGCGGAATACGGTTTCGACCGGGAAGGCGCCCGCTGTGGTTACCCCATCGGCCTCAGTTATCCGCCAGACTGGGGCGAGCGCACCATGAGCCTGCGCAACACCGACCAGACCATACTGGAGACGGGCATGGCCTTTCACTTCATGCCCGGCCTGTGGCTGGACGACTGGGGCATGGAAACCACCGAGAGCATCGTCATCACCCACACCGGGGTAGAAACCCTGAGCAACTACCCACGGCAACTGTTTGTGAAGAGGTAACAGACATGCAGGCAACCACCATCACCGCTACCGTCGACCTTGAACAACAGGGTAAACAGCACGGCTTTCTCAAACTGCCCTACTCCAGCGATCATTCCGCCTGGGGCTGCATCATGATACCGATAACGGTGATCAAGAACGGAACCGGCCCCACCGCCCTGCTCACCGGCGGCAACCACGGCGACGAATACGAGGGCATGACCGCCCTGTACAAGCTGGCCAACAGCCTGGAGACCGGGCAGGTACAGGGCCGGGTCATCATCATACCGGCGATGAACTATCCGGCAGTACAAAACGGCAGCCGTACTTCCCCCCTCGATCGGGGCAACCTGAACCGCAGTTTTCCCGGTCATCCCGGGGGCAGCATGACGGAGCGCATCGCCGACTATTTCAGCCGTTATCTGGTGCCCTTGTGCGACTATGCTCTGGACATTCATTCCGGTGGCAAGACGCTGGACTTTATTCCCTTCTCGGCCGCACACCGGTTATCGGACCCGGCTCAGGAAGCCGCCTGCATCGAGGGCGCCATGCTGTTCGGCACCGCCAATGTGATGGTGATGTTCGAGCTGGACAGCGCCTCGCTGTATGACACGGCGGTAGAATCCCAGGGCAAGGTATTCGTCACCACCGAGCTGGGCGGCGGCGGCACCAGCACGCCCGAGACCATAGGGCTGGCCGAACGGGGAGTGCATAACTTTTTGCTGTTCGCCGGCATTACCGGAGGCGACTATCTGCACGCCGACACCCCGCCGCGGCTACTCGACATGCCCGACGGCTCCTGCTACATGATGAGTGAACACAAGGGGCTGCTGGAGCTGTGCATCTCGCTTGGCGATGAAGTAAAAAAAGGAGATCTGGTGGCGCGCATTCATCAGCTGGAGCGCACCGGGCAAGCGCCGGTGGAATACCGAGCTAAACGGCATGGCATTCTGGCGGGGCGGCGTCATCCGGCCCTGGTGGATATCGGCGACACCTTTGCGGTGCTGGCCGTCGAACCGAATGGCTGAGGCGGGGCGTTGTGTCTCTGGCCCAGGCTCTGCTACGGTAACCACACAGAAAGCCAGACTAACCCCTTGATAAAATAGGCTATCGATAACAAGAGTTCGCCTTTTGCCTACGGGATTCATCATTTTCACAGCCATCGGGCTGGAGGAAAACATGCGACTGGATCGTTACGACATCAAGATTCTGCAGATACTGCACCGGCAGGGCCGCATCACCAAGTCGGGCCTGGCCGATGCCATCAGCCTGTCGGTCAGCCCCTGCTGGGAACGGGTAAAGCGGCTGGAAGAAGCCGGCATCATCGAAGGCTATGGCGTACGCATCAACAGCGAAGCCCTGTTTCGGTATACACCGGTGCTGGTGGAAGTGAGCCTCAAACAGCACAGCGCCGAGGCGTTTCAGCGCTTCGAACAGGCCATGATCGACTGCGAACAGGTGGTGGACTGCTACGCCACCGGCGGCGGCGTGGATTACATACTGCGGGTGATGTGCGAGGGCATAGATCAATACCAACGACTGATCGACGGCTGGCTGGAGTCCAATATCGGCATCGAGCGTTACTTCACCTACATCGTCACCAAAACCATCAAGCAACAGCCGCCCGGGCTGGTATTCGACGCAGACGCACTGGCCTGATATTGCCGTTTGCGGCCCGCCAGAAGAAAACCGTTTTTTCGGCGGGCGGATCAGAAAAATCATCACCTTAATACCACCGCAACAAAAAGTATCTCGCCACCTTCCCTCCTAGAATGACCTCATGGCAACCATGCTGTGGCCCGACGCCACATTCAATAACCCATATTCAATAACCTATGTTCAATAGCCCGGGAGGTGCCGCCGATGAGCCTGTCCTTCAACACCACAACACACAGCAAGGTGACCGACGCCATCATGCCTTATCTAAAGGATGCCCGGCTGGTGCGCGAGCTGGCCTACATCAACGGCAAATGGGTGTATGGCAACGACGATATCGCCGTGTTCAACCCCGCCACCAATGATGTGATTGGTCACTGCACCCAGTTGCAGCCGCCGCAGCTTGATGACGCCATTGCCGCCGCCGCCAACGCCTTTCCCGCCTGGCGTGACTTGCTGGCCGATGAGCGCGCTGCCCGGCTGTTACGCTGGCACGACCTGATTCTTGAGCACAAGGAGGATCTGGCCACCCTGATGGTGCTGGAACAGGGCAAGTCGCTGGCCGACGCCCTGGGCGAAATCGACTACGGCGCTTCATTCGTACGCTGGTTCGCGGAAGAAGGCCGCCGCGCCTACGGCGACACCATTCCCAGCCATATTGCCAACGCCCAATTGGCGACCCTGCGCGAGCCCATCGGCGTGGCGGCGCTGATCACGCCCTGGAACTTTCCCCATGCGATGATCACCCGCAAGGCCGCCGCCGCCCTGGCCATCGGTTGCACCGTGCTGATCAAACCGGCCAGCGAAACCCCGTTTTCGGCGCTGGCGCTGGCCGAACTGGCCGAGCGTGCCGGTTTTCCGCCCGGGGTGATCAACGTGGTCACCGGCCGGGGCGCCGACATCTGTGCCGCCCTGTGCCGCGCCGATCCGGTGCGGGCGCTGTCGTTCACCGGCTCGACCCGCGTCGGCAAACTGCTGTTGGAACAGGCCGCCGGCACCGTGAAAAAGTGCTCGATGGAGTTGGGCGGCAACGCGCCCTTTATCGTGCTGCCGGATATGGATATCGCCGAAGCGGCCAGGGCGGCGGTGGCCGCCAAGTTTCAGACCGCCGGGCAGGACTGCCTGGCCGCCAACCGCATTTTCGTGCCCCGCAGCGGCTACGAGGCCTTTCTTGAGGCCTTCGCCGGCGAAATGGCACATATCAAGGTCGGCAACGGCTTTGAGCAGGGCGTGACCATGGGGCCGCTGATTTCACACCGGGCGGTGGCCAAGGCACAGGAAATTGTGGATGACGCCGTCACCAAAGGCGCGCGCCTGATCGCCGGCAGCCAGCACTCCGCACCGGGCCCCAACTTCTTTATGCCGACCCTGCTGGCCGACGTGACCCCGCAGATGAAGGTGTTTCGCGAAGAGAACTTCTGCCCGGTGGCCGGGGTGCTGGCCTACGACCACCTTGATGAGCTTATTCCCCTGGCCAACGACACCGAATATGGCCTGGCCGCCTATGTTTATGGCCACGATATTCGCCACATCTGGCAACTGCTGCGCGGGCTGGAATTCGGCATGGTGTCGGTCAACTCGGTGAAGATGACCGGCCACGGCATTCCCTTCGGCGGCATCAAGCAGTCGGGCCTGGGCCGGGAAGGCAGCCGCCACGGCTTCGACGAATACAGCCAGATCAAATATTACTGCCTGGGCAACCTGCCCGGCGGACGCTGAACTAGCACTATCAAGGAGTGACGACCATGACCATAGATACCAGAAAACTGCTCGACATCGACCGCAACACCGTGTTTCATGCCTCGACCCACCTCAAGCAATATGCCCATGGTGAAATGGGCGGCCGCATCATCACCGGCGCGCAGGGCATTCGCATTCAGGACTCGGAAGGCATAGAGCTGCTGGATGCCTTTGCCGGCCTCTATTGCGTCAACATCGGCTACGGCCGCACCGAAATGGCCGAGGCCATCTACGAGCAGGCCAAGAAGCTGGCCTACTATCACACCTATGTGGGCCACACCAACGAGGCGCTGATCGAGCTGTCGGACCGCATCATCAAGATGGCACCCGCCGGCATGAGCAAGGTGTATTACGGCATGTCGGGCAGTGATGCCAACGAAACCCAGCTCAAGCTGGTGTGGTACTACAACAACGCCCTGGGCCGCCCCGAGAAGAAGAAGATCATCTCGCGGGATCGCGGCTATCACGGCTCCAGCATCGCCTCCGGCTCCATGACCGGGCTACCGCTGTTTCATGCCCACTTCGATCTGCCGCTGGATCGCATCAAGCACACCCTGGCGCCGGTGTATTACCGCCGCCCCGACGACAACATGAGCGAGGCCGAATTCTCCCGCTACTGCGCCGCCAAGCTGGAAGAGATGATTCTGGCGGAAGGGCCGGACACCGTGGCCGCGATGATCGGCGAGCCGGTGCTGGGCACCGGTGGTATAGTGCCGCCGCCCCAAGGCTACTGGGCCGAGATCCGCAAGGTGCTCGACAAGTACGACATTCTGCTGATTGCCGACGAGGTGGTCTGTGGCTTCGGGCGCTTAGGGTCAGACTTCGGCTCCATTCACTACGACATGAAGCCGGACTTGATGACCATCGCCAAGGGCCTGACCTCGGCCTACCAGCCATTATCGGGGGTGATCGTCGGCGATAAGGTATGGAGTGTGCTGGAGCAAGGCACCGACGAATGGGGCGCCATCGGCCACGGTTACACCTATTCCGGCCACCCAATGGGCGCGGCCGCCGCGCTGTGCAACCTCGACATTATCGCCCGCGAAAACCTGACCGCCAACGCCCGCGATACCGGCGCCTACCTGCAACAGCGCATGCAGGAAACCTTTGCCGATCACCCGCTGGTGGGCGAGTCTCGCGGCGTCGGCCTGCTGCACGCGCTGGAATTCTCCAGCAACAAGGCCAAACGCACCCATTTCGATCCCAACCTCAAGGTGGGCCCGCAAATTGCCGCCGCCTGTCTGGAGCAGGGCCTGATCGCCCGCGCCATGCCCCACGGCGACATTCTGGGCTTTGCCCCGCCACTGGTGGTGACTCGCAACGATATCGACGACATAGTGGAACGCACCGCCCGCGCGGTAAACAAGGTCACCGACAAGCTGCTCAGCAGCGGCGACTGGAAAGGGTGATAGTCTGAAGTAACGGCAAGAATGGTGTTGTAGGTCGAATTTATTCGACCAAAACAGGGGCACAGCGTAAACCGGTTTAATGACGTCGGACGCTGTGCCCACTTGTGACTGTTGGAGGTATTCATAGCGAGTCGGCGGAGCGGGCCCTTTGTCCGACTTTTGCAGAGTAACCGCATAAATCATCCTGCTTCGCAGTCCCGCCAGCTACATTTAATAGCGCCAAGCGTCGAGCCAAAAGCGAGATCCTGACGTTCGTTAGGATGACGGCAAAAATATCCCGCCGAAGCGGGACTGGCTAATCTGTCGTTGGTTTTTATGTTTTGCTACGCAAAACCGGCCAGCTAAAGCGGCCTCTACACTTATCAGGAGGCGGCCTTTCAGCCGCCGGAGGGCGCCGCCTGAAGATCCACCGGGGGCAGCCGAGTGGCTCCCCAGCTGCGCGTGGTATAGCCGGTTACCCGCTCCAGCTCTTCCCGACTGATGCTCGCCAAGTCACCCCGTTCCAGGGGATCGTAGTGAAAGATATACAACCGTGATGCGAGCTGCTCGAACGGCAGTGACGCTTCGCCGAAGCGTTCCCCGTTGCCGGCGGTGCTGACCACCACACCGTCGCCCCAGTTTTGCCCACTGTCGTTATTGGGATTGTAGAAATACACCCGCATCTCATCCTGCGGATCCAGGTTAACCCTGAGCAGGGTAATGGCATGCCAACCGATGAATCGCGCCGCACTGTCGGTAACCGCAATGCCGGCAGGCTGGGGATGAACCACCGGTTGGTTGCCGTTGTAATAGGGATGGTAGCTGGCATAGAAATGGCGCTGAAAATCTTCCAGCTCGGCCAGTTTGCCGGTTAACACATCCACGTTGATACGAAAGCCACGCCCCGTCCACCAGCCGTGAAACTCGGGATTGATCCAGCGATGAGGATCGCCCTCCCGCTCGGCACAACGGCGCCCCATCTCCGCATAAATACGGTCCAGGTGCGGTACCACCAGCAACGAAACCGGGTCCAGATCGACCGGCAGTTCACGGGCCACCCCGCCAACACTGTCTCGCGATGAGATGGCCTGACCTTCAAAGTGCATGATCACTTCATCGTCACGCACGGCCCACACCACTATCTGCAGCAGGTAGTCCGGATCATTGTATGACCACATCGACAAGGCCCGGGCAGACTGGCAAGTCGGGTTGTTGCCCTGCCCGACTCCCAACGGCAGGCCCAGCATGGACAGCACCCCCGCCAGCAACCAGGCACCAGGCGATACCGCCGTGCCGAATGCCAACGCCAGACGCTGCTGCGAATAGGGCGAAAGGGGCAAGGCCAACTGACGCCAGAGCGCCGGCGCCAGGGGTGGCTGATACAAAATGCCCCGTTCCAGCGTCAGCGCCAGTCCGAGCAGAGCCTGAGCGGTTTGCGGATGAATGGCTTCGCGGATCAGGCTGTGTACCAGTTCACGGTAGCAGAGCATGCAGTCCCGCCCCGTGGTAGACAGGCCCAGCGCCTCGCCCAGCAGATGATCGTCCTGCTCCAGCAGAAAGCGCACCAGCACCGTATGGTAGGGCGACACCAGCCCGGTATCGTGCATGGCACGGGCAAAACCGGACGCTTCATACTGAAGCTGGCCTCGATCCATGGTCTCCAGACGCTGCTGATACACCTCGATGCCTGGGTCTTCCCGGCAGCCCTGAGTGGTACCGTAAAGACTACTGATCAGGCGGTCGGCCCCGGCACCGCTTGCGCCCAGGTCGATCTCCGGGTTGTTTCGATAAATGGCAATCTGGGTAATCATCTGCTTGACCTGCTCCACCTGAATGGGTCGCTGTTGCAGAATACGCCAGATCTCGTCGACCAGCTGATCGAGCACTTTCTCGTAGCCGATGACGTCACTCAGGTGACGAAACAGCTCCCGGGTCATCAACGCCAGTTTGCCCTGCTGCTCCCGCTCCGCTTCCGTCGGCGGCGTAAACAGCAACGACAGGTTGATGGCCATCACCTGAGACAGATAATGATGTGCCTGCTCCGATGAAATCAACGAATGGGTAAACTGGCCCCGGGCAACGGCCAGCAGCCGCAGCTCGCTGAGTGCCTCCATCACCACCGTATCGGGCTCGGCACTGCCCAGCGCATGCGGGGTCAGCGACGGGATCAGAATGTGCGGGTAGGCCCAGTCGGTTCCCAGAAAAATACCGGCTTCTTCCAGCGACTGGGCCCGGGTTTCCATGGCGGCACAACCACCGGACAGCAGTAGCACTCGCCGTGCCGCATCCAGCACCCGGCGTAACTTGAGATGTTTGGCATAATCGCGGGTATCGGCCATGGCCTGCACCGCGTCATCCAGGCTCGCCAAACGTTTTGTCAGGGTAGCATGGTCACTACTTGGAACGTCTTGCGCGGAACTCACTCGGATACCTCACTTTTGATTGAGCGGCCTCTGTGCGAGGCCGACTCAATTGACTCATTAATAGATGTGTTCATCGCTCCTAGACGTAGAAATCCAGGTCTTCCTGATGCTTGAGCAGATCACGCATCACGTAGGGATCGTCGCCAAAGAAGTACACCAGTCCCCAGTGCGTACCAAAGGCGGTTCGCTTGGTGACCGTCTCTTCCAGCGGCGCGGTCAGTTCATGGGATTCAAAATAGTCATGCTCTTCCGTTTCTTCCGGAATAGCCAGATGACTCACCACCCGACGTCGCGGATACACACCAAAGCAACCGGCATAGCCCTTGGCATCGACCACCTCTTTGGGGAAAAAGGCGGCAATCTCTTCATCGGTGGTTTTGGGATCGAACGCCAGCACCAGGCCCTGATAGGCGTTGAATCCATAAGCCCGCTCAAGCAGCTCGAACACCTTGAAACCGGGCGGCCGGTAGGCCACTTCGCCGAAATACATTTCACCGTCGCTGGTCACAAAATATTCCGGGTGCACAAAACCGAACTCGATATCGAAGGTCTTGATCAGCTTCTCGATCTGGGCGGTGATCTGGGGGCGATATTTCTCCAGCTCCGGCGTTGCCGGCACAAAGACCGAATAGCCTAGGGTGACATATTCCGAGATGTTCAGGAACATGATCTTGCCCTTGTGTATCCAGGCCTCAACGGCGAATTCCCAGCCGTCCAGGTGAGACTCCATCAGCACCGGAAATTCTTCATCGGGGATGGAATCCACCTCATCCGGGGTACGGATCACCCGGTGCCCCAGACAGCCGGCCTTGTCGAACGCCTTGAGATGAATAGGATCGTTGGGATCGCCGTCCAGCTTCAGCAGGGTTTGATTGACTCGTTTGAGGAAGCGAATCACGTCGTCTTTATCGTGGGCCTCCTCGAAGATACCAACCCGAATTCCCCCCAGCTGCGCCCGGCGTTTCATCAACGCCTTGTCGCGCAGCAACATGGCCTGCCCGAACAGGCGGGGGTTGCCCAGCAGTACCGAGTTGATGGCTCCGGCCCACTCAACGGTTTCTTCATACAGGGGAATCGCCACATTTACGCCCATTTCCTGTAATTTATGGGCAATTTCCAGGGAGCGATCATTGAGGCGTTCAAAGTTCCAGGGAACGTAGGGAATGTCATGCTGCTGGCAGTACTCCTCGGCCCAGTCGGGCGCGACCACCACATAACGTCGATCAAAGCGGTCCACCGCCTCAATCGCATTCAGGCTCCAGCCCAGCAAGGCCACATAGCCCTTGTCGGGATTACGGGGAGTCGGTGTTGCATCTGTCATTAAAAATATCCCTTTTCTGCCAAATGTTTATACAACGTACATCGTCTGTACGCCAATTCCAACCCTTCGGGGTTCTCTGGAATTCTCCGGGCAAGTCACCGGCAAGAACCTGCAGCACGGCTGCGCGCGCCCCGGAAGGGCCCTTGCAGACCCGCCAGCTAACGCCGGCAGCGACATTTCATAACACCGATTGCCAAGCCAAAAACAAGATTCTGACGAACGTCTGGATGACGGCAAAAACATCCCGCTGAAGCGGGACGGGCAGCTGAAGCGGGACGGGCAGCTAAAGCGCCAGCCTACAGGAATACGGTGTCTGTTTCTGGTTTGGCCACAGGCCACTCCACTATTTAAAGGAGGATGAAGGGATCTGCTCCGCCGACCATCACATGACAGGGATGTCATGTGCTGAGCGTCACAGGGAGGTGCTCGAGCGGGTCGGCGGAGCGGGCCCTTTGTCCGACTTTTACTGAGCAACGCAACAGCACGCCAGATCCCAGAAACAACAAAGCCGACCCCAGGGTCGGCTTTGTTTATGGCACTGCTCTCCCCTTGCGGGAAGCCAACTTAGCGCTGTGGGCGCAGGGTCGGGAACAGGATCACGTCGCGGATGGTGTGCGAGTCGGTCAGCAGCATCACCAGACGGTCGATGCCGATGCCCTGGCCCGCGGTCGGCGGCAGGCCGTGTTCCAGCGAGGTCACGTAGTCTTCGTCGTAGAACATGGCTTCGTCGTCGCCGGCGTCTTTCTGGTTCACTTGGTCGCGGAAACGCTGGGCCTGATCTTCGGCGTCGTTGAGCTCCGAGAAACCGTTGGCAATTTCGCGGCCACCGATGAAGAACTCGAACCGGTCGGTAATGGTCGGATCGGTGTCGTTGCGGCGCGCCAGCGGCGACACTTCTTCCGGATATTCGGTGATGAAGGTCGGCTGGATCAGGCGGTGCTCGGCGGTCTCTTCGAAGATCTCGGTGATCACCCGACCCAGACCCCAACTCTTCTCGATCTTGATCTTCAGATCCTTGGCGACTTCACAGGCACTTTCGAAAGTAGCCAGCTGATCCAGGCTCACTTCCAGGTTGTACTTGAGGATGGCATTTTTCATGCTCAGCCGTTCGAACGGCTTGCCGAAATCGAAGGTCTCTTCGCCGTACTGCACCTCGGCGCTGCCCAGCACCTGAGTGGTGACGGTGCGCAGCATCTCTTCGGTGAAGTCCATCAGATCCCGGTAGTCCGCATAGGCCCAGTAGAATTCCATCATGGTGAATTCGGGGTTATGACGCGGCGACAGACCTTCGTTACGGAAGTTGCGGTTGATTTCGAATACCTTCTCGAAACCACCCACTACCAGCCGCTTCAGGTACAGCTCGGGCGCGATACGCAGGTACATGTCCATGTCGAGCGCATTGTGATGGGTAATGAAAGGACGGGCCGAAGCGCCACCCGGAATTACCTGCATCATCGGCGTTTCCACTTCCATGAAGCCGTGGCCGTTCATGAACTGGCGAATCGCGGCCATTACCTGCGAACGCACCTGGAAGGTACGGCGCGAGTCGTCATTGGTGATCAGATCCAGGTAACGCTGGCGATAGCGGGTTTCCTGATCCGACAGGCCGTGAAACTTCTCGGGCAGCGGGCGCAGCGCCTTGGTCAGCAGCTGGAACTGATCCATGTTGACGTAGAGATCGCCCTTGCCGGACTTGTGCAGCACACCGGTGACACCGACGATGTCGCCGATATCCAGACCCGCATACTGATCCTTGATGATCTGCTGGGCTTCCTTGGTGGCATAAGCCTGAATGCGACCGCTCATGTCCTGCAGCGCCAGAAAGGGGCCACGCTTGGCCATGATGCGACCGGCAACGGATACGGTTTTACCCAGGGCGACCAGGGCGTCCTTGTCGTGCTCGCCGAATTCGGCTTGCAGATCGGCGGCCAGGTGTTCACGCTGAAAATCGTTGGGGTGGCCGTTGGCCGGGCAATCTTTACGGATCTGGTCGAGCTTGGCGCGGCGCTCGGCGATCAATTTGTTCTCGTCTTGTAGCTGCTCTGTCATGATTAAGCCTTGTTTGAATCTTTTCGATAAAATAACTTGAGTCCGAGTCACGCCACGGCGATCAGCACTGCACGCAGACACGCCGTAAACCCTTCCATGGGGGCTCCACCGCGCTTTCTGACCGCCATGGATGGCGGAAATGTCTAAAATGCAGGAGCATTTTTAGACCTTGGCGCGGAGGGTCTGCTTGGCAGCATCTGACCGTCGTGTCGACGGTGTCACCAGCTACTTATTACAGCCCGGACTTGAGGCTGGCCTCGATAAACTTGTCCAAACCACCATCGAGTACCGCCTGGGTATTACTGGTTTCTACCCCGGTTCGTAAATCTTTAATGCGCGAGTCGTCCAGCACGTAAGAGCGGATCTGACTGCCCCAGCCGATGTCGGACTTGCTGTCTTCCATCGCCTGTTTTTCTGCATTCTGCTTTTGCAGCTCAAACTCGTACAGCTTGGCTTTCAGCTGTTTCATCGCCTGATCGCGGTTTTTATGCTGGGATCTGTCGTTCTGACACTGCACCACTATGCCGGTGGGTTCGTGGGTCAAACGCACCGCCGAATCGGTACGGTTAACGTGCTGACCACCGGCACCCGAGGCGCGGTAGGTATCTACCCGCAAATCGGACGGATTGATATCGATCTGGATATTGTCGTCAATTTCCGGATACACGAAAGCCGAGCAGAACGAGGTGTGGCGGCGGCCACCGGAATCGAACGGCGACTTGCGCACCAGGCGATGTACGCCGGATTCGGTGCGCAACCAGCCAAAGGCGTATTCACCGCTGAATTTAATGGTCGCCGATTTAACGCCGGCTACGTCGCCGTCGGATAATTCGATAATCTCGGTTTTAAAGCCGTTCGCTTCACCCCAGCGCAGATACATGCGCAGTACCATGCTGCACCAATCCTGTGCTTCGGTGCCGCCGGAGCCGGACTGCAGATCCAGATAACAGTCGGAGGCATCATTCTCGCCAGAAAACATGCGACGGAACTCCAGCTCGGCCAGCTTTTTATCCAGCACGGCCACATCGGCCTTGGCTTCTTCGAAGGTATCTTCGTCGTCTTCTTCCACCGCCAGCTCAACCAGCTCGCCAATATCGACAATGCCCTGGTCCAGCTCGTCCAGAGTGCCAACAACGCCTTCCAGGGTGGATCTTTCCTTACCCAGAGCCTGGGCACGCTCGGGCTGGTTCCACACATCCGGCTGTTCCAGCTCGGCGTTTACCTCTTCTAGACGCTCTTTCTTGGCATCATAGTCAAAGGTACCCCCTAAGAAGCTGTGCCCGTTCAGACAGCTCCTTAAGTTTATTATTCACAGGGTTTACTTCAAACATGGGTCGACAGACTCTCTGTTGTACTGAGTGAATGGGTGAGACTGGCGTAAGCCAGCATCAAGGCCTTGATTCTACCGAAAGCCAAGGCCAAACGCAGCAAGGAGCTGGCACATTTCGGCAAAGCGGCCCTACTAAATTCCAGTTAAACTTTTAATGGCAGCGGTCGATATCGAGATACCCCACCAATGCAACATATAAAAAATGAATAATTTAAAATTAAAGCACAAGATTCTATTGAGTTTTATCGCCGCCATCACGATCACCGTTGCCGCGCTTAGCACCATCAGCTTTTACAACATGAAAACCCAGCTGTATCAGGGCAGCACCGAGCTGGTTTCCGGTCAAAGTCTGAAAGAAGCCGACAAGATTGCCGACTGGGTCGGCAGCCGTCAGAACATACTGGCCGCCGCGGCCCAACAGCTCGACCAGGCACTGTTGCCGGCCCTGCAGCAGGCTCAGGATGCCGGTAATTTTCAGCTCAGTTATTTCGGTTCTCGCGATGGCGTGATGTTTGATGCCGATCCCGGTATCGATCGTACCGGTTACGACCCTCGCAGCCGCCCCTGGTATCAGCAGGCAACGCAAGAAAGCAAGGCCATCGTCACCGCCCCCTATGAAGATGCCACCGGTCTGGGTACCGTGGTCACCCTGGCCGCGCCGGTACAGGTTAATGGTCAGCTGACCGGTGTGATTGGGGCCGATGTGGGCATTACCCGTCTGGTCGACGATATCAACGCCATTCGGCTGCCGGCCGAGGGCTACGCCATGATGTTGAGCAAAGACGGCACCCTGATCGCCTATCGGGATACCACGATGAATCTGCAGCCCGCCACCCGTCTGGATGCCAATCTGACGGCCCGCAACCTGCAACAATGGCGCCAGAACCAGCTATTGTATCCGGTGCAATTGAACGGTGAAGCCAAGCTGGTGTATGCCCGGGACGTGCCCGACACCAACTGGCAGCTGCTGCTGGTACTCGACCAGAAAGCACTCGAAGCTCCGCTTGGCCCCATGTTATTGCAACAGCTGGGCATGGCGGCGCTGGCGATTGCCGTGGCCGGCGTGCTGATCAACCTGCTGATCAATCTGCTGCTGGCCCCTTTGCTGCGCGTGTCGTTGGCACTGGAGCAAATTGCCGGTGGCCGGGGCGATCTGACCCGCCGCATCACCATTCAAAGCCAGGATGAAGTGGGCCAGCTTGCCGGCAACTTTAACCGCTTTGTGGCCAGTCAGGCCGAGCTTATCAGCCAGATCCGCAGCCAGGCCGAATATCTGGGCAGCAACGCCGAACAGGCCTCGGTACGCGCCAACCAGACCGTGACCGAACTGGGCCGTCAGCAACAGGAAGTCAGCATGGTGGCCACCGCCGTCACCGAAATGGCCTCGGCCACCCATGAAATTGCCAACAACGCCGAGCAGACCGCTACCGCCGCCCAACAGTCCAGCAGCAGCACCGAGCTGGGCAAGCAGCAGGTGAACAAGACGCGGGATTCCATTCAGCTACTGTCGCGGGAGATGATTCAGGCGGCGGCGGTGATTCAGCGTCTGGATCTGCACGCCAAAGAGATTTCCAGCGTCTTGTCCACCATTCAGGGAGTGGCCGAGCAGACCAACCTGCTGGCATTGAATGCCGCCATCGAGGCGGCCCGGGCCGGTGAGCAGGGCCGAGGCTTTGCGGTGGTGGCCGACGAGGTACGAATTTTGTCTCAGCGTACCCATGCTTCTACCGAAGAAATTCAGGTCACCATCAACACCCTGCAACAGGCCACCGCCGAGGCGGTAAAACTGATGGACACCAGCCGCAACCTGGCCGAGCTGAGCGTGGAAGATGCCGAAGCCGCCGCCGGCGCCCTGACCGAGATCACTACGGCCGTGGGCCTGATTTCAGACATGGCCAGCCAGATTGCCACCGCCGCCGAAGAGCAGAGTCAGGTAACCGGTGAGATCACCCAGAACACCACCGCCATCAAGGACGTGGCCGACGAGCTGGCCAACGATGCCGAACAATCGCTGGCACAATCGAAAGACCTGCACAAGCAGGCCGGTGAACTGAACGGTCTGGTCAGTGCTTTTATTCTGTAAATACCGACATTCTGTAAATACCGACGAGTAAAAAACGCGGAACGGGCCGGGATCGAGATAAACTCTTGCTCCCGGCCCCACCTCCGGCCCTGTTATTTACGTTTGCAGGTCTTGATGCCGAAAATGGAATACGCCGGGCATACTCCCACCAATGCCGTCAACAACGGCACCACACCAATCCAGCCCCAGGGCGTCTGAGGCCCGACAAATACCAACGCAATCAGCACCACGCCCACAACAACACGCAGTATTCGGTCGATAGAACCTATGTTCATGGTCATATGGTTTTCCTCTGTAATGGCTCGGGTTTCTTGTTCACTCTATGCCTTGGCTTTTGTTTACTCAGTGATAAAGTCACATAACCCCATGTTTCTTTGAGTGACAGGCCCGATCATGAACCATGCAATTTTTGATTCTCTCTCACCGGCACAGCTAACGCTGGCACAAAGCCAGTGCCAGCTGCTGGAACTGGCACCGGGGCAGCGAGTATTTGGTGCCGGCGATCATTGTCAGGGTTTGCCGGTGGTACTGGCGGGATCGATCAAGGTGCAAATGATCGGCGCCTCCGGTAACGGCATTGTGTTGTACCGCATGGGGCAGAATGACATGTGCACCCTGTCTATCGGTTGTCTGATGACGGGGCTGGGCTACCGGGCGGAAGCGATTGTAGAAGAAGCGTCCCGAGCGCTGCTGGTGCCACGGCCGCTGTTCGAACGCATGATGGCCGAGTCTATCGACTTCCGCTATCAGGTGCTGGCTTCTTACGGCAAACGGCTGGACGACTTGATGCTATTGGTAGAGGAAGTCGCTTTTCAGCGTATGGATCAACGGCTTGAAGAATGGTTACAACATCACGGTGCTAATGGCTGCATTCTGATCACTCATCAACAACTGGCGGTAGAGCTGGGTACCGCCAGAGAGGTGGTGAGCCGATTGCTGAAAGAGCTGGAGCGTCAGGGCCGATTAAAGCTGGGCCGAGGTAAAATCGAACTGCTGACAACGCCTTGAAACGGTAGCCACCGAGCAGTAGGCCCGGCGTCTCTGGTGTTCTGTTTCCAGCCGCTCCCTGGTGTGTGCGATTACAGCGGTGCCAGTTGCTCCACCATCAGTTGCAGTTGGCGCTTGCCCCGCCACTCGTTGACATCCAGCTTGTAGGCCAGCTGCACCTGCCGAATGGCGGCGTTGGGCCAGACGCTCAAGTCCACGTTGAAGGCGATGGCGTCGATCACGGTACGGCCCTCGTCCGGGCTCAGCACCAGCTTGAGGTGCTTTTCGCCCACCAGCCGCTGCTGCACGATACGAAATTCACCGTCGAACAGCGGCTCGGGAAAGGCCTGCCCCCAGGGGCCGGCAAAGCGCAGCTGCTCGGCCAGCTCCAGGCTCAGTTCATTCACCGCCAGCTCGCCGTCACTCAAAATCTCGCCGGCCAGCAACTCGGGGCTGACCCATTCGTCCACCACCTGCTCGAATGCCGCCTTGAATGGCGCCAACGCCGCCTTGGTCAGCGACAGCCCCGCCGCCATGGCATGACCACCGAACTTGGTGATCAGCCCCGGGTGCCGGCTGTTGATGGTTTCCAGCAGATCCCGCAGGTGCACGCCGGGAATGGAGCGGCCCGAGCCTTTCAGCTCGTCGTCGCCCGCCTCGGCAAAGGCAATCACCGGGCGAAAGTAGCGCTCCTTGATGCGCGAGGCCACCAGCCCCACTACGCCCTGATGCCAGTCATCCTGATGCAGCACCAGACCGGACGGCAGCTCACCGTCGCTGATGCGTACCTGGGTCAGGCTGGCCAGCGCCTCGTGCTGCATGCTGGCCTCGATGGCTTTGCGCTCGCGATTGAGCTCATCCATCATCGACGCCAGCTTGCGGGCTTCATCCAGGTTGTTGCTGAGCAGACAGGCCACCCCCATCGACATGTCGTCGAGCCGCCCCACCGCATTGAGCCGGGGGCCGAGGGCAAAGCCGAGATCCGTGGCCACCAGCCGCTGCTGGTTGCGCCCCGAGATATCGATCAGCGCCTGAATGCCGGGCCGCAGCCGACCCGCCCGCATCCGCTGCAGGCCCTGATGCACCAGCACCCGGTTGTTTTCATCCAGCGCCACCACGTCCGCCACCGTGCCCAGCGCCACCAGATCCAGATACTCGCCCATGTTGGGCGCCGTGATGCCCAACTTGCCGAACCAGCCGTGCTCGGTCAGCGCCGCCCGCAGCGCCAGCAGCAGATAAAAGGCTACGCCCACGCCCGCCAGGTTCTTGGAAGGAAAATCACAGCCATGCTGGTTGGGGTTGACGATGGCATCGGCATCGGGAATTTCTTCGCCCGGCAGATGGTGATCGGTGACGATCACCTGCATGCCCACCGCCCTGGCCGCCGCTACTCCGGCGATGCTGGAAATACCGTTGTCGACGGTGATCAGCAGCTCGGCTCCCAGAGTGATAGCCTCCTCCACCACTTGCGGGCTGAGGCCATAGCCATAATCGAACCGGTTGGGCACCAGATAGTTGACCCGTTGGGCACCCATGGCGCGCAGGCCATGCACCATCAGCGCCGAACTGGTGGCGCCGTCGCAGTCGAAGTCGCCCACTATCAAGATGCTGCGCTGTTCTGCCAGCGCCTGCTCCAGCAACACCACCGCCTCGGCCATGCCCTTGAAGCCGGGCTTGAGCAGAGCACCGGCCTGCAAATTGAGCTGCTCGGGCCGCACCAGACCCCGGCTGGCATAGAGCCGCTGCAGTATGGGCGACAGGTCGCCGGGCAGTTGATGAGGAACGGTTTCACGTCGACGAATGGGCAGTCGCGAACGGGCAGAATCGGTGGTGGTATTGTTGGTGGCAGACATGGGGCTGACTTGTTTTTTGAACAGGCCGCAAACACTAACCGCGCCGGGGTGGATTTGCAATGACCGGCTAGTTCAGCAGCCAGCCGCCCGTCGGACAAAGGGCCCGCTCCGCCGACTCGCTATGAATACCTCCATGTACGCTCTCTGTTTCATCCCTGAAACAGAAGGTCGGTGGAGCAGATCCCTTTTTCCTCCTTTCTACTCCGGCGTCGCCTGTTTGTGATGACAAACAGCCAACTCGGGCGTAAAGAAGAGGCAACAGGAATTGCCTCGGCCGACCATCACATGACAGGGATGTCATGTGCTGAGCGTCACATGGATGTGCTCGAAGCGTGTCGGATGAGGCAAACCTGTTGCCTCTTTCTCCCCAACGGCAACAAGTCGTTTCACCCCCGCGGGTGGTGCTCTTCGTGCAGGGCGTTGAGTCGGTGGGTGGCGACGTGGGTGTAGATCTGGGTGGTGGACAGGTCCGAGTGGCCCAGCAGCAACTGTACCACCCGCAGGTCGGCGCCGTGGTTGAGCAGGTGGGTGGCGAAGGCGTGGCGCAGGGTGTGGGGTGACAGTTCGATGCCGATGCCGGCGCGCTGGGCGTACAGCTTGATACGGTGCCAGAAGGTCTGGCGGGTCATTTGCCGACTGCGACGCGAGGGAAACACCACGTCGGACGACTGCTCGCCCAGCAAGGTGGCTCGGCCCTCTTTCAGGTAACGGGTCAGCCAGTGCAGCGCCTCTTCACCCATCGGCACCAGCCGTTCCTTGTTGCCCTTGCCGGTGACCCGCACCAGGCCCTGACGCAGACTGACACTTTCCATCGACAGGCTGACCAGCTCGGTCACCCGCAGTCCGGTGGCATACAGCAGCTCCAGCATCGCCTTGTCGCGCAGCTCCAATGGATCTTCTACCTCGGGCGCTTGTAACAGGCTGGATACCTGCTGTTCGCTCAAATCCTTGGGCAGCCGCTTCGGCAGCTTGGGACCGGCAATCAGGATGCTGGGATCGTCCTCCCGCAGCTGTGCCCGATGCAGATACTGAAAAAAGCGACGCAGCACACTCAGCATGCGGGCGGTGCTGCTGGCCTTGAAGCCCAGATCCAGCCGATGCCCCAGATACTGCTGCAGCGTCAGGCCGTCCACCGCCAGCAGGCTGCTGCCCTCGTCGTCCAGCCAGGCGGCAAAGTGCGACAAATCGCTGCGGTAAGAGGCCAGGGTATTATCCGCCAGGCCTTTTTCCAGCCAGAGCGCATCCACAAATTGTTCCACCAGGGGGTAACTCATCAGTACTCCGGCTCTGCCCTGTTCGCGGGCTTCTGTTATGATAGGGCCATTGTCTGAAGCGATAACGGAACCCCATGAATATCGGTTTATTTTACGGCTCTACCACCTGCTATACCGAGATGGCGGCCGAAAAAATCGGAGCCCAGCTCGGCGCCGATCTGGTCGACCTGCATAATATCAAGGATGTGCCGCTCAAGCGCGCCGAAGACTACCCCATCCTGATTTTGGGTATTTCTACCTGGGATTTCGGCGAGCTGCAGGAAGACTGGGAATCCCACTGGGATGACATCGACGACCTGAACCTGGAAGGTCACGTCGTGGCCCTGTTCGGCATGGGCGATCAGCTCGGTTATGGCGAATGGTTTCAGGATGCGCTGGGCATGCTGCACGACAAGGTGGCCGCCCGTGGCGCCACCCTGGTGGGCTACTGGCCCAACAAGGGCTACGAGTTTGAAGCCTCGAAGGCGCTCACCGCCGACGGCGATTACTTCGTGGGCCTGTCGCTCGATGAAGCCAACCAGTACGACGACACCGACAGTCGAATTCAGACCTGGGTCGCGCAGATACTGGAAGAAATTTCCGCGCTGTAAGCAGAACGGCGAGCACAAAAAAAACCGGGGCGGCCTGTGGCCACCCCGGTTTTTTTATTGCTGCTGTCTGTTAGCTCAGGCCACCGCTTGTTCACGCGACTTGCCCGCCGCCAGGCCAATCACGGCCGCGGCAAAGGTCGGCAATACCCAGGCCATGCCGATATCGAACATCGGCAGAAAGGTAAAGGCGCTCATGTTCAGACCCGCCGCCTGCATACCGTCGATCAGGCCGAAGGCGAAGGCCACCGTCATGATCAGACGGAAAGCAAATACCGGCGAGCGCATCAGCGGGCGCAGGTAGGTCGCCAGCACCAGAGCCACCGCCACCGGATAACAGGCCACCAGTACCGGAATGGATACCGAGATCAGGGTATTCAGGCCCACGTTGGCCACCAGCATGCAGGCCACGGCATTGATGGCAACCCAACGGCGATAGCTGCCCTTGCCGGTAAGACGATGGAAGTAATCGGCACAAGACGACACCAGCCCCACGGCGGTGGTGATGCAGGCCAGCGACACGATAGCCGCCAGAATCCACAGGCCCGGTGCACCAAACAACGACAGCACGTAAGCGCTGATGATTTCACCGCCGTTGCTGGCCGACTCCACCACACCCAGGCTGGTACCGCCCAGAATAAACAGCGATACATAAACGAAACCCAGACCCGCGGCGGCAATCAGCGCCGCTATCATCAGATAACGGGACTGGACGCGCTTGTCGGTTACGCCCTTCTGACGCAATACATCAAGAATAAGCATACCGAACATCAGGGCGGCGAAGGTATCCATGGTGTTATAGCCTTCGATGAAACCTTTCACGAACGGCTGCGCCATATAGGCCTCGGCCACCTGGGGCTGAGTACCCTGAGGGCTGACAAATACCGCCACCGCCAGTGCTACCAGCAGCAGCAACAGGATGGGAGTCAGCACCTTGCCCACCGCATCCAGCAACCGGCCCTGATTGAGCGACAGCAGCAGCACCAGACCGAAGAAACCGATGGTATACAGCGTCAGCGTGGTCTGGCCCGGATCATTGAGAAACGGTTTCAGTGCCATCTCGTAGGCCACCAGGCCGGTACGGGGGGCGGCAAACGCCGGACCTATGATGATGAAAATGGCGGTGGCCATCACGCTCACCACGGCTGCGGGCAGATAACGACCCATGGTCGGCAGACCACCACCGGCGAGGGCGGCGGCAATCAGGGTCACCAGCGGCAGGCCGACCGCGGTGAGCAGAAAACCGAACATGGCACTGTTCAGGTTTTCACCGGCCAAAAAGCCGGCCAGGGGCGGAAAGATGATATTTCCGGCCCCCAGGAAGAAGGCGAAGGTCATAAAACCCAGGCCCATCACGTCAAAGGTGGATAAGGATCTGTTCACTGCAAACCTCATTGCGGCTGCCCGCATAATGAAAGTTTCGTTTGGAAACTAACAACATTAACAATACGGCCTGCCACCAGAAAGTTGCGGTAAAATACTGAAATCCGGCGGCCGCCGAGCATCGCAGTAGCATAATGATGTGAAAAACAGATTCAAGGCGAAATTTACATCTTCAAGTAGAAGGGCGCCACCAGTCTTACATATGTATCGCCATGTACATCATTTATAGTATTAATGACAATCTCGCTCGCCTTTTCACAGTGTTTAACTCTGGAAAACAACATTAAAAAACGAGCCGGATCCTTACCCTCTTTAGTGATAACGTCTGCTCTTTCACACAAAACAAAGCCATTTGAGTCAGCCTGCTTCATCGCCTCCGTCAGCGCCTGCACCGGTAGCACCAGCGCCAGATTGCCATCGTCAGCCAGCAGCCGTCGGCCATGACTAAACAGCTCTGCCAGTGTCAGGCTGACCGTATGCCGTGCACCGGCCCGGGCGGCGCAGTCGAAATTCTGACCATGCACGAAGTAAGGCGGATTGGAAACTATCAGATCGAACACAGGCGCCGAGTACTGCTGCAGTGCGCCTCTTTCTATGCTGACCTTCTCCGGCCAGGGTGACGCCAGCGCATTTTCCTCGGCCTGAGCGGCGGCGGCTTCGTCCAGCTCCAGGCCGACGATGTTTACCGCGGCCTCACTGCGCTGAGCCAGCATCAGCGCCACCAGGCCCGAGCCGGTGCCCACGTCCAGAATACGGCGCGCCGCGCCCAGCGGCGCCCAGGCCCCGAGCAGAATACCGTCGGTGCCGACCTTCATGGCACAACGGTCGTGATTGATGTGAAACTGCTTGAAAGTAAAACCGCGGCTGCTCATGCTGATCCTGTCAGGTTTTTTTGTCCGAGTTCCCCTATAATACCCGCCTTTTACAGGCTGACGAGACCGATCATGAGCAGTATGACCTTCGAGCAACTGGAACTGGATCCCATCCTGGTCCGCGCACTGGCTGGCATGGGCTATGCCAAACCAACCACCATTCAGAGCCAGGTCATCCCCGAAGCCATGAGCGGACGGGATATTATGGCTTCCGCCCCCACCGGCACCGGCAAGACGGCGGCGTTTTTGCTGCCCATTTGTCAGCACCTGCTGGACTTTCCTCGTCGCCAGCCGGGCCCGGCCCGCATCCTGATCCTGACGCCGACCCGCGAACTGGCCATACAGATTGCCGGCGATGCCAGAAAAATGCTGAAAGACACGCCCCTGCGCGTGGAAGTGATCACCGGCGGCGTGCATGAAAGTCAGCACCTGCCCGCCCTGACCAAAACCACCGACATCGTGGTGGCCACCCCGGGGCGCCTGCTGCAATACATGGACGAAGAGTCGTTCGACAGCCGCGATATCGAAATGCTGGTGCTGGACGAAGCGGATCGCATGCTGGACATGGGCTTTATCAACGACGTGGACCGCATTGCCGCCGAAGCCCGCTGGCGCCGACAGACCATGCTGTTCTCCGCCACCCTGGAAGGCCACGGCCTGATGAAGTTTGCCGCCGATCTGCTGAAGGATCCGGTAGAAGTCAGCGCTGCGCCGCCACGCAGCGAGCGCAAGAAAATCAATCAGTGGGTACACCTGGCGGATAACCCGGAGCACAAGTTTGCCCTGCTGCTTCATCTGTTGCGCCAGCCCGACGTGACTCGCAGCATCATTTTCGTCAAAACCCGGGATCGCCTGATGGAGCTGGCCAGCCGCCTGCAACAGGAAGGGCTGCATAATGCCTGGCTGCGCGGTGAAATGGAGCAGGAAAAACGCGTCGAGGCACTCGGTCGTTTCCGTATCGGCAGAGTCAATATTCTGGTGGCCACCGATGTGGCATCCCGTGGTATCGACCTGCCCGAAGTCAGCCACGTGATCAACTACGACATGCCGCGCACCGCCGATGTGTATGTGCATCGCATCGGTCGTACCGGCCGCGCCGGTCAGAAGGGGACCGCCATCAGTCTGGTCGAAGCCCACGACATGCCGCTGCTGGTGCGAGTAGAAAAATACACCGAAGAAGTGCTCAAGCGTCGGGTTATCGACGAACTGCGCCCCAAACACAAAGAAGCCAAGGTCGCATCACGCAAGAAGAAAGACGGTGACAGCAAAGGCAAGAAAGCCAAGGCCCTGCTGCCCAAGAAAAAAGAGAAGGTGCGTCTGCGGGACACCAAGGCCAAGGGCAAGCCCAAATGGGCGGGCGCCAAGCCGGATGCCACCAAGAAGCCGGCAAGCGCCAAAAAGGCCGCCGGCAAGAAGGTGGAAGGCAATCAGGACGCCGAATAAAGGCCTCGATTCCCGACAGGCGGCACCCGACGCGGCGGCCGAATCATGCTCGACTATGCTTTAGAAAAACAGGCATGGAGGCATGGTCATGTTGAAGCATTATTCGGGCACGGAACGACGACAGCAATGCCGGCGGAAGATCCTGGACAGACGGGATCTGATCCGCTGGGAACCGGATCACCACGAGCGTCGCCAGCTGCGCGGGCGCCGCACCGTCGATAACGCTCGAACCCTGTGGGATCAGTAAAAGGCTGTAAGTAAAAGCCGCGAATAAAAAAACCAGCCCATCAGGACCGGTTAAAAAATGAAGAAGAGAGAGAATTCAAATTCAGTAAGCACATATACTCAGAGAGCGGCCGGACCGAAAGGTTCCGGCTTTTTTTGTTTTTATTGTTCTTCCCGCCTGAGCTACTCGCATTAATACCAATTCGACTCACATGTCATCTGAGTGTAAGCGTCGGACAAAGCGCCCGTTCGGCCGTCTCGCCCATAAAAAAACCGGCCCATCGGGACCGGTCAAAAAATGAAGAAGAGAGAGAATTCAAATTCAGTAAGCACTTCTATTCAGAGGGCACCCGAACCGAAAGGTTCAAGGTTTTTGCTATTTATTTGCTGAGGGCTCTTTTTTTCTTGCTGAAGGCGCTTTTATTGCTCTTCCCGCTTGAATACCAGCTCGGTGGCCGTCGATTCCGCTTCCACAAAGTAATAACCGGCGGTATCGAAGGCGGTCAGCTGGCTCACCTCGGTCAGTCGGTTTTCGATGATGTAGCGCGCCATCATGCCCCTCGCCTTCTTGGCATAGAAGCTGATGATCTTGTACTGACCCTTCTTGCAATCCTTGAACACCGGCGTGATGATTTGTCCGTCCAGCTGTCTCGGTTTCACCGCCTTGAAGTATTCGTTGGAAGCCAGGTTGATCAGCACGTTGTCGCCCTGCTCCGTCAGTGCCTGGTTGAGCTGGTCGGTGATGATGTTGCCCCAGAACTGATACAGATCCTTGCCGCGCTCGTTGTCCAGTTTGGTGCCCATCTCCAGTCGGTAAGGCTGCATCAGATCCAGCGGGCGCAATAAACCATACAACCCCGACAGCATGCGCAGGTGAGATTGAGCGAAGGCAAAATCATTCGGGGTCAGGCTCTCGGCATCCAGTCCGGTATACACATCACCCTTGAACGCCAGCAACGCCTGCTTGGCATTACTCGGGGTAAAGTCCGGCTGCCAGTCGGCAAAGCGGGCGGCGTTGAGCCCGGACAGCTTGTCGCTGATGCTCATCAGCTTGCCGATCTCGGCCGGGGTCAGCCGGCGGGCACGCTCGATAAGCTCGGACGAGTGTTCCAGCAGTTCGGGCCGGGTAAAATCGGCGATCACCGGTGGCGTGTCAAAATCGAGGGTCTTGGCGGGGGAAACCACTATTAGCATGAAGGGCCTCTGAATAGCTGTCACAAACAGCCCCGTTCCGGCATGGGCCGAAATGGGGCTGTGCAGAATACGGGTTAATCGGTGTCTATGGTCACGTTGTCGAGCAGGCCGGCGTCCATGCCACCGCCGCCCTGCAGCTTGATCATCAGGCGCAAGTCGTTGGGCGAGTCGGCGTAGGCCAGTGCTTCGGTGTAGCCTATATGGTTCTGGCTGTAGAGATCAAACAGCGCCTGATCGAAGGTCTGCATGCCCAGCTCGCGGGACTTGCTCATCACTTCTTTCAACTTATGCATGTCGCCCTTGCGGATCAGATCCGAGATCAGGGGCGTATTGAGCAGAATCTCGAAGGCGCCACGACGCTGCCGGCCGTCCTGGGTTGGTATCAGCTGCTGGCCCACTATCGCCTTGAGGTTGAACGACAGATCGAACTGCAACTGGCGATGCTTGCTTTCCGGTACCAGGTGCATGATCCTGTCCAGCGCCTGGTTGGCGTTGTTGGCGTGCAGCGTCGCCATGCACAGGTGCCCGGTTTCGGCAAAGGCCAGCGCATAGCCCATGGTCTCTTCCGAGCGAATTTCGCCGATCAGAATCACGTTCGGCGCCTGACGCAGCGAACTTTTCAGCGCCGCATCGAACGACTCGGTATCGGTACCCACTTCCCGCTGGGTAACGATGGATCTGTCGTGCTGATGAATAAATTCCACCGGATCCTCGATGGTGAGGATATGACCGTCCGAATGGCGGTTACGGTGGCCAATCATCGCCGCCAGCGAAGTGGACTTGCCCGAGCCGGTGCCACCCACGAACAGCACCAGACCGCGTTTGGCCATGGCGACCTCCCGCAGCACTTCGGGCAGATACAGTTCCTCGAAGGTCGGGATCCGGCTTTCGATGCGCCGAATCACCATGCCGGCCTGATCCTGCTGCCAGAAGGCACTGACCCGAAAACGGCCCAGTTGTTCGTCGCTGATGGCGAAGTTGGCCTCTTTCTGCCGATGAAAGCGTTCGCGCCAGTCATCGTTCATGCAGGACTCCACCAGCGCCAGCGCCTGTTGCGACGTCAACGCCGTTTCGGTCACCCGCACCAGTCGCCCCTGGCTTTTGACCGTCGGCGGTACGCCGACGGAGATATACATGTCCGAGGCCTGGTGATCCAGCATGGCCTGCAGTAACGGCGTTAACTCCATCGTTATCTCCGGTTTATTGAATACTTTGCGGATCTGTCGCCTTGGCGCGGGCTTCCACCGGGGCGACCATGCCGCTGCTGACCAGCAGCTTCAGACACTGATCCATGGTTTGCATGCCGTGGGCCATGCCGGTCTGGATCACCGAGTACATCTGCGCCACCTTGTCTTCCCGAATCAGGTTGCGGATCGCCGTGGTGCCCAGCATGATTTCGTGGGCGGCGATACGGCCGCCACTCTCCTTTTTCAGCAGGGTCTGGGAGATCACCGCCCGCAGCGATTCGGACAGCATGGATCGTACCATGTCCTTCTCGGCACCCGGAAAGACATCGACGATACGGTCTATGGTCTTGGCCGCCGACGAGGTATGCAGGGTGCCAAACACCAGATGACCGGTTTCGGCCGCGGTCAGCGCCAGCCGAATGGTTTCCAGATCACGAAGCTCGCCCACCAGAATGATGTCCGGATCTTCCCGCAGGGCCGAACGCAGCGCATTGCTGAACGAATGGGTGTCTCTGTGCACTTCGCGCTGGTTGACCAGGCATTTCTTGTTGCTGTGCACGAATTCGATGGGATCTTCGATGGTGAGGATATGCTTGTTATAGTTCTCGTTGATATGGTCGACCATGGCCGCCAGTGTGGTTGACTTACCCGAGCCGGTTGGCCCTGTCACCAGCACCAGACCTCGCGGATATTCGGCGATACGACGAAAGATATCCGGCCCCCCCAGTTGTTCCAGACTCCAGACTTCACTGGGGATCACCCGAAACACCGCCGCCGCGCCCCGGGCCTGGTTATAAGCATTGACCCGGAAACGGGCCAGCCCCGGCAGCTCGAAGGAAAAGTCGGCTTCGAGGTTCTCTTCCAGCTCCTTGCGCTGACGATCGTTCATGATGTCATACACCAGCCGTTGCACTTCCCGATGATCCATCTCCGGCAGGTTTATCTTGCGCACTTCGCCATCCACCCGAATCTGCGGCGAAACGCCGGCGGACAGGTGCAGATCCGATGCATTATGCTTTACACTAAACGCCAATAATTCCGTAATATCCATATCCTATCCCCGTCGCTTCTGGTTTATTACTCATATGAATACTATCGTACAGCACCTGCACACAGTCCACGACAGAATCGCCACCGCTGCCAGGGCGTGCGATCGCCATCCCGATGATGTTCGGCTACTGGCGGTCAGCAAGACCAAGCCCGCTGCCGATGTGCGCTCCGCCTACGCCGCCGGGCAACGCCAGTTCGGTGAGAACTACGTGCAGGAAGCCGTCGATAAAATCGCCACTCTCAAGGCCGACTGCCCCGATATTCGCTGGCACCTCATCGGCCCACTGCAGTCCAATAAAAGCCGGCTGGTGGCCGAGGCCTTCGACTGGGTACAAAGCGTGGACCGGCTCAGAATAGCACAGCGACTCAGCGCACAGCGGCCGGGCAACATGCGCCCGCTCAATATCTGCCTGCAGGTCAATGTCAGCGCAGAAGACAACAAATCCGGTTTACCACTCGATCAGGTCGAAGCACTGGCACTGGAAGTCAGTCAGTTGCCCGGATTATGCCTGCGCGGCCTGATGACAATACCGGAGGCAACCGACAATTCCGACAAGCTGCGGACGCAATTACTAGAGTTGAAGCAACTCTTTGATAGAATGGCGGAAAAATATCCTCAAATGGACACACTGTCGATGGGGATGAGTAATGATCTCGAACTCGCAGTAGCTTGTGGCAGCACCCTGGTACGGGTGGGCACGGCTATATTTGGCTCTCGCAACCCTTGAGTGATCGTTGATGGAACACAGAAAACTCGCCTTTATTGGCGCGGGCAACATGTCACGCAGCCTGATTTCCGGGCTTATCCAGTCCGGCTACCCGGCCGACGCCATCATGGCCGCCAACCCGTCTCGTCCCAAACTGGATGCGCTGGCGACCGATTTCGGCATTCACACTAGCCAGGATAACGCCGAAGCCGCCAACTGGGCCGAGGCCCTGGTACTGGCGGTCAAGCCGCAGATGATGGCAACCATGCTGGAAGCATTACTGCAATCAAGCGGCGGCCTCGACGGCAAGTTGCTGATCTCCATCGCCGCCGGCATCAGCGTCACTCGTCTGGAGCAGATGGCGGGTCAGAATCGCATCGTGCGTACCATGCCCAATACCCCGTCGCTACTGGGGCTGGGCATGACCGGCCTGTATGCCAGAGACCACATTGAACAGGCGGACCGGGATTACTGCGACCAGATGATGCAGGCGGTGGGCAAGACCCTATGGGTAACGCGAGAAGACGGTATCAATCAGATTATCGCCGCCGCCGGCAGTGCCCCCGCCTATTTCTTTCTGTTCATGGAGGCCATGGCCGCCCAGGCCCAAGAGTCCGGTTTCAGTGAAGAAGAAGCCCGTTTGCTGGTGCAGCAAACCGCGCTGGGTGCCGCCAATATGGTGGTCGCCAACCCCGATACCAGCCTGGGCGAGCTTCGTGCACGGGTGACATCAAAGGGCGGCACCACCGCCGAAGCCATTCGCCGCTTTCAGGAGCAGGGACTGGAGCAACTGGTGGCCGATGCCATGGCCGCCGCCGTGGCGCGGGCACGGGAACTGGAAACGCAGCTCTAAGGAATAATAATGAACACTGCTTACTACCTGATTAATACCGTTTTCGATCTTTACCTGATGGTGGTGCTGCTGCGTATCTGGCTGCAACTGGCCAGGGCGGACTTTTACAACCCCTTCAGCCAGTTCGTGGTCAAGGCCACCAATCCGGTGCTGAAACCGCTGCGCCGCTTTATTCCCGGCTTTTTCGGTATAGACTTTGCCGCCGTGGTACTGGCGGTACTGGTGGCCACCGTCAAGCTGATGCTGTTCAAGGCGATGAACGTACTCTACGCCGACTGGAGCACCGTGCTGCTGGTTGGGCTGATTACCGTGCTGAAAAAAGCCGGGGCCATGCTGTTCTGGATCCTGATCATTCGCGCCTTGCTCAGCTGGGTTAGCCAGGGCCGCAGCCAGATTGAATATGTGATGTTTCAGCTGACCGAACCGCTGCTGGCACCGCTGCGCCGTATTATTCCTCCCATGGGTGGCCTGGATTTGTCCATGCTGGTGGCCTTTATCGCCCTGCAGGCCCTTAACTGGCTGATGGGAGATCTGTTCGGCCAGCTGTGGTGGCAACTGTAAATTCGCCGGTCCGGCTGGAGCAGGACCGGCTTTATCTCAGTCTTTATCTGCAGCCCAAGGCCAGTCGGGATCAGTTTCTCGGCCTGCACGGCGAGGAGCTCAAGCTGGCCATTACCGCTCCACCGGTGGACGGCAAGGCCAATGCCCACCTGTTGAAGTGGCTGGCCAAGCAGTGCCGGGTTGCCAAGTCTCAGGTGATCTTGCTCAGCGGTGAAAGCAGTCGTCACAAGAGGCTGGTGATCGAATCCCCTCGGGAAATCCCCACCGCATTGGCGGAACTCCTCGCCAACTCGGCCTAAACTAACCATAACGCTCTCAACAACAAGGAACGGTTATGTTCAAATTTATTCTCTCGGCGCTGGTATTGCTGTTTGCATCCCTCGGCCAGGCCACGGAAACCAGGGTGGGTGACTGGACAGTGCATTACAGCGCCCTGCCCTCCACCTTTCTCACGCCCGAGGTCGCGCGCAGCTACCAGATAGAGCGCAGTCGCTACAACGGTATCCTGAATATTGCCGTGCTCGATAAAGATGGAAAATCCCAGCAGGTAAACCTCAGCGGCGAGGGCAAGACCCTGATCGGCACCATACGCCAGCTGGAATTCCAGACGGTACGGGAAGGCGACGCCATCTACTACATTGCCGAGTACCCTTATCGTAACGAAGACAACGTACTGTTCACCATCGACATTCAAGGCCCCAGCCAGGGTGGCGAGTTTTCCTTCCGCCATACCTTCTATACCGACTGAGGATATGACGTGAAGGGTGAGGAGTAAGGGGGAGCTCCCCTCACGCCTTACCCCTCACACCTCACGTTTCACTCCTCACATCTGGCTGCCACGGTGTTATCATGCGCGCTCAGACGCCTGACAGGAGCTCAAAGGTGAGCAAGCAGATAGTACTGGCCTCCGGCAATGCCAAAAAAGTTGCCGAACTGCAAAGTCTGCTCGGTGAGCTGGGCATGACAGTGATCCCCCAGACCGAGCTGGCCGTGAATGACGCCGATGAAACCGGCACCACCTTCGTCGAAAACGCCATCATCAAGGCGCGTCATGCCGCAGCCGTGACCGGACTGCCGGCCATCGCCGACGACTCGGGGCTGGCAGTCAGTGCACTCGACGGCCGCCCCGGCGTGTATTCCGCCCGCTTTGCCGGCGAAGGAGCCAGCGACCGGCAGAACCTGGAACTGCTGCTGTCCGAACTGAACGGCGTACCGGCTGAACAACGCCAGGCCACCTTCTGGTGTGTGCTGGTCTATATGCGCCACGCCAATGATCCTACCCCGCTGATTTGCAGCGGCTCCTGGCAGGGCAGCATTACCGAACAACCACAGGGTGAACAGGGCTTCGGCTATGATCCCGTCTTCTTCGTGCCCGAGGCCGGTAAAACCGCCGCCGAGCTCGGTGCCGCCGAGAAAAACCGCCTCAGTCACCGCGGCCAGGCCTTGCGCCAGCTGCTGACCCTGCTGCAAGAGCAAGCCTGATGCTGCAATTACCGCCGCTCAGCCTCTATATTCATGTTCCCTGGTGTGTGCAGAAGTGTCCCTACTGCGACTTCAATTCCCACGCCATGAAAGAAACGATTCCCGAGCAGGCCTATATCACGGCACTGCTGGATGATCTGCGCCAGGATCTGCACCTGGTACAGGGGCGACAGCTTCACAGCATCTTTATCGGCGGCGGCACCCCCAGCCTGCTGACACCCGACGCCATCGGCCGGCTGCTGAGCGGCGTACAACAGCTGACTCCCTTTGACGACCAGATGGAAGTCACCCTGGAAGCCAACCCGGGCACGGTGGAGGCCGGCCGCTTCGCCGGTTTCAAGACCGCCGGCGTCAATCGTATTTCCATCGGCATTCAGAGTTTTCAGTCCGAACAACTGCGCCGCCTGGGCCGTATTCACGATCCGGAGCAGGCCCGCTTTGCCGCCCGCGAAGCCGCGAGCGTCGGTTTGAATACCTTCAATGTGGATCTGATGCACGGCCTGCCCGAGCAGAGCCTGAGCGATGCCCTGTCGGATCTGGAACAGGCCATCGCCCTGGCACCGCCGCATCTGTCCTGGTATCAGCTCACCATAGAGCCCAATACGCCCTTCGCCTCACGTCCGCCGGCCTTGCCGGAAGACGAGGTGTTGGCCGATATCTACGAGCAGGGCCACGAGCTGCTGCTGGCGAACGGCTACCACCAGTACGAGGTATCCGCCTACGCCAAACCGGGCCATGAAGCGAAACACAACCTCAACTACTGGCGTTTCGGCGACTACCTGGGCATCGGTTGTGGCGCCCACGGCAAAATCACCCTGCCGCTCGAAGGCAAGCTGGTGCGCACCGTCAAGGTCAAGCACCCCAAGGGCTATCTGGAGCCGGGTCGCCCCTATCTGGATCAATACTGGCCCATAGCGGCGCAGGAACTGTCGCTGGAATACTTCATGAACCGGTTGCGACTGTTCGAACCCATCCCCCGGCAGGAGCTGACCAGCCTCACCGGGCTGTCTGCCACACAGCTGCAAGCCCCGCTGGCGGAGGCGCTGCGCCTGGGCCTGCTGGAAGACGATGGAACCCACTGGCAAGTGACGCCCCTGGGCCGACGCTTTCTTAACCGACTGCTCGATTTGTTTATGACCGACTGATACGGGTAAACTTGCCGTTATTACAGCCTTCACTCTGCGGGCCGGAGCCTTATGTCATCACTGGTTTATGAATACCCTCTCAATGAAAAGTGTCGCAACTATTTGCGCCTCAACGAGCTGCTGCAGCAAATTCACCAGTGCCGCAGCCTGACCGCCAGCGGCCAGACCATAGCGCTGTTCAAGGCGCTGCTGGATATCATGGAGCTGCTGGAGCGCTGCGATGTGCGCACCGATCTGGCCAAGGATCTGGATATCCAGAAAAACAAGCTTGCCGCCTGGGCCCAGGTTCCCGGTATCGATGCCGCCGCCCTGTCCCAGCTGGAACAGCAACTGGCCAGCCTGAATCAACAACTACCCCGCGCCGCCCGTCTGGGCCAGCTGCTGCGCGAAGACAAGCTGCTGTCGAGCGTGCGCAGCCGTTTCGCCATTCCCGGTGGTCTCTGCGCCTTCGACGTGCCCCAGCTGCATTACTGGTTGCATCAGCCCACCGCCAACCAGCAACAGGACATCGACGGCTGGCTGGCACAACTGCAGTTGCTGCAACAAGGGCTGGAATTGCTGCTGACCCTGTGGCGGGAAGTCGGTCAGTTCAAAAATCAGCAAGCCAGCAATGGCTTCTTTCAGGACAATGCCGAGCAGACCGAGATGATCCGCCTGCGTCTGCCGACCGAGCTGGCCGC
Organism: Oceanisphaera sediminis; assembly: GCF_039539745.1. Taxonomy (NCBI): domain Bacteria; kingdom Pseudomonadati; phylum Pseudomonadota; class Gammaproteobacteria; order Aeromonadales; family Aeromonadaceae; genus Oceanisphaera; species Oceanisphaera sediminis. Next base: position 20,450 of record NZ_BAABDS010000024.1, on the reverse strand, counting down.
CTACCCGGTGGTCAGCGGCAACAAATACCGCTATACCATTCGCTTCATGCCGGTCGGTAACACCGAAATCGGCAACATCGACTTTGAACTGGCCAATATCAAATGAACAAGATCACCACAGTACCCTGCCCTACCTGTAAAAAAACGGTGGAATGGGGCGAGCAGAGCCCCTTTCGTCCCTTCTGCAGCAAACGTTGTCAGCTGATCGATCTGGGTGAATGGGCCGACGAAGAGAAGCGCATTCCCGGCGACCCGGCCTGGCTGCCGGATCAGGATGATGAAAATGAGGTCTGATACCGTCAAAAAGTCGGTGCTGGTGGCGGTGGGCGTGATTGAAAATACCGAGGGCGAGATATTCATCTGCCGCCGTGGCGCCGGCCAGCATCAGGCCAACAAGTGGGAGTTTCCCGGAGGCAAGGTCGAAGCCGGCGAAACCGTGGCCCAGGCCCTGGCCCGCGAGCTGGCAGAAGAAATCGGCATTCGAGTTACCGACTGTCATTCCTTCATGCGCATCGAACACGACTACGGCGACAAGCAGGTGACGCTCGATATCCGCAAAGTCACCGCCTTCACCGGCGAGCCGCACGGCCTCGAAGGCCAGCCCAGCCGCTGGGTACCGGTCACCGAGCTGCACAGCTACGACTTTCCCGCCGCCAACAGCCCGATTGTCAACAAGCTGCAGACCGAAGCCGGACACTGAAGCCACTCCATATCAACAAGAGGTGTTCGGCGACCGTTTTTATTCCGCCGGATATCACAGCAAATAATAACGAGTCAACACAGCGCCAGATGTCCTCTGGCGCAACGCGAATGCAGGCTCAACTCGTTGCCGGAATCACCGCCCCCATCTGCATCCCAAACAAACTGCCCCGGTACACATCTTTCACAGACAGAACAACAGAAACATCACGCAAACAATGTTAAACAAAACAGATAAAAACTAAACAAAATATTAACAAGCATTCTTGACACTCTTCGCCTGGCCTGCCTAAGCTAGCTCATTCTCAACTCGTCTCGTGAACCATCTCCCCCATGCGTATTCAACATAAACTGATCCTGGCCTTGCTGCTGACCACGCTGCTGCCGATAGGACTGCTGTCCGCCTTCACCATCCACCAGGCCCGCCAGTTGGCAGGGGAGCGTTTCCTGGAGCAGGGCCAGAGTGAAATTCACAAGCTGGATCAGGCGTTCAGTGCCCATTTCGAGCAAATAGGCCAGGACGTAGCGTTTCTCGCCACCTCTCCCTTGCTGGCTCGGGCCGACAACAGTATCAGCTCTTATCACCAGGGCCCGGATCGGAAGATGACACCGGATCGTAACGGCGGCATCGAGACCGAGATATACCGGGAATTCGAACGCTTCGCCGACAGCCATCCGGGCCTGGCCTACGTCTACATGGGTACCCGGGACGGCGGCTATGTGCAATGGCCGCTGGGCGAGGTCACCGCCGGCTATGACCCCCGCCCGCGGCCATGGTATCAGAAAGCCCAGGAAGCCCCCGGCCAGGTAATGCGCACCGGCGCCTTCTACTGGCCGGTGGACGACAACACCATGATCGGGATAGTGCGCAGCTTCAAGAACCAGGATGGCCAGGATTATGGCGTCATGGCGATGGACGTGTCCCTGAAAGAGCTGACCAACATGACTCAACAGACCCAGCTCGGAGAGAAGGGCTACCTGATGCTGATCGAAGACGGTGGCACCGTGCTGGTGGATGCCGCCCGGCCGGAACACAATTTCCGTCTCCTGTCCGAGCTGGAAGGCGAGGGTTACCGCCGTCTGTCCGACACCAACGCAGGCCAGCTTGAGCTGGAGCTCGGCGGTGAGGACTTCCGGGCTCTGGTATATCCTTCCCCCTCCCTCGGCTGGAAGTTCATTGCCCTGATGCCGGAACACGAGATCCTGGCTCCGGCCCAGCGGATGCTATGGACCACGCTGGGCAGTACCGCCCTGGTGGTGGTTCTGGTATTACTGCTGGCCTGGTGGCTGTCCGGACTGCTGGTCAACCCCATACTGGCGGTGAGCCGCGGGCTCAAGGACATCGCCCAGGGCGAAGGAGATTTGACCCGCCGCCTCACCATCGGCAGCCGGGACGAAACCGGCGAGCTGGCTCGCTGGTTCAATCAGTTCCTGGAGTCCATCCAGCAGCTGGTTGTCCGCATCAAGGATACCGCCCATCAGGTCGATGCCGTGTCTACCCTCGGTCGTGAGAATGCGACGGCGGTAGACACCGCCAGCGGTCATCAGCTGAAGGAAGTAGAACGCATGGCCACCGCCCTGACCGAGATGTCGGCCTCCGCCAACGAGGTAGCCAACAGCTGCAACAGGTCGGCCCAGGCGGCGGCCCAGGGCCAGCGTGCTGGCGACCAGGGCAAGGCCGTGATGCTGGACACAGAGGCAAGCGTGCGGGCCCTGAGCGAGCAGCTGGGTCAGTCGGCGCTGCATATCCGCCAGCTGGAGGCGGAAAGCGGTCGAATCAACTCCATTCTGGATGTTATCCGCGGCATCGCCGAACAGACCAACCTGCTGGCGCTCAACGCCGCCATCGAGGCAGCACGGGCCGGGGAGCATGGCCGGGGCTTCGCGGTGGTGGCAGACGAGGTGCGCACCCTGGCACAACGCACCCAGGTATCCACCGCCGAGATCGACAGCCTGCTGGCCGGCCTCAACCAGCAAACTCGTCAGGCAGTGGAAAACATGGAGGCCAGCCAGCAGCAGTCGGAGCAGGTGGTGCTACGCTCGGGCCAGGCACGAGATGCATTCGAAGCTATCAAGGTATCGGTAGACGAAATCACCGACATGACCACCCAGATCTCCAGCGCCGCCGAGCAGCAGCACCAGGTGGCGGAGAGCATCAACGCCAATATTGGCGCCATCCATAGCGCTGCCAACGAGGTCAATCAGGTCTCGACCCAGGTGGCCGATACCGCCGGGCGCCAAGCCGACCTGGCCGGTGAGCTGGGCAAGCTGGTCAATCAGTTCCGGATCTGAGCATAAGCCGTAAGCCTGTCTCTTAGTCACAAGTTTTTGTTGATCTTAATGAGGCCATCAGGCAAAGCGCACTGCTCAGCCGACACGCCGTAAACCCCTCCCTGGGGGCTCAGACCGCGCCATCCTTGGCGCGGATGGTCGGTTGAGCAGACACCCTTTGCCCTCCCGTCGGCAACGGAGTGGTCTGTCAGTGGTGCTCACCGACGACTCTGAGCCCGAAAAGAGGCGGCTGGGATAGACTCAGCCGGCCATCACATGACAGGACGTCATGTGCTGAGCGTCGCAGGGATGCAGTTTAGCGTGTCGGAAGAGACTACCCAGTTGCCTCTGAGCATATCTTATGGACTGACAGACTGGTGACTAAGAGACAGGCCGTAAGCCGTAAACCGTAAGCCGTAAGCCGTAAGCCGTAAGCCGTAAGTCGTAAGCCGTAAGCCGTAAGCCGTAAGCCGTAAGCCGTAAGCCGTAAGCCAACACAGCTTGCGGCTTTTTTGTGGCCGAGAACAAATCCACGGTTTTATGTAGGCCCCGTTTTAACGGGGAAATCCCACCGCTGATGATGGAATTTCCCGAATAAATTCAGGCCTACATACAATAAGCGCTTGTTTTACTTACAGCTGACCGCTTACCGCTGCCTTTTCAGGCTTCTATTTCCAGGCTGTCTACCCGTTGCAGGCCGCGAGGCAGCAAGGCACCGCGACGACCGCGTTCGCCCTGATAATGGGCCAGGTCGGCGGGTTTGAGGGTCAGCTTGCGCTTGCCCGCATGCAGGGTGACATTGGCGCCTTCCGGCACCACCACCAGCTGCTTGATGAAGTCTTCCCGCGCCTGCACCTTGGCACCGGGAATGCCGATGATCTTGTTGCCCTTGCCCTTGCCGAGCAACGGCAGATCCTTGAGCGGAAACAGCAACATGCGGCCCTCGTTGGTCACCGCCAGGCACTGGCTGCTGTCCAGCTGATCGATGGCCATCGGCTTCAGTACCACACCGCCGGCGGGCACCGTCAGCAATGCCTTGCCGTTCTTGTTGCGGCTGACCATGTCACCGAAGCGGCAGACGAAGCCGTAGCCGGCGTCGGAGGCCAGCAAAAACAGCCGGTCATCGTCCCCCATCAGCACATAACGGGCCTGCTCACCCGGACTCAGGCTGCAACGCCCGGTCAGCGGCTCGCCCTGCCCCCGGGCCGACGGCAGGCTGTGGGCATCCTGACCGTAGGCACGACCGATGCTGGACAGAAACACCGCCATCTGGTTGCTGCGCCCGGAGGCTGCATCCAGAAAGCTGTCGCCCGCCTTGTAGCTCAGGGTGGCGCCGTCCACATCCATGCCCTTGGCCGAACGGATCCAGCCTTTGTCCGACAGCACCACCGTTACCGGCTCGCTCGGAATCAGCTCTTTCTCGCTCAGGGCCCTGGCTTCTTCCCGCTCCACCAGCGGCGAGCGCCGGTCGTCACCGTATTTTTCGGCGTCGGCCAGAATCTCTTTTTTGATCAGGGTATTGAGCCGACGCTCCGAGCCCAGCAACAGGGCCAGCTTGTCGCGCTCGGCGGCCAGCTCGTCCTGCTCGCCGCGAATCTTCACTTCTTCCAGCTTGGCTAGGTGGCGCAGTTTCAGCTCCAGAATGGCTTCGGCCTGGATCTCGGTCAGATCGAAGCGGCTCATCAGTACCGGCTTGGGCTCGTCTTCGCTGCGAATAATCTCGATCACTTCGTCGATACTGAGGAAGGCGACCAAGAGACCGGCCAGAATATGCAGCCGGGCCTCGACCTTGTCCAGGCGGTATTGCAGCCGGTTGCGAACCGTCTGCCGACGGAACTGCAGCCATTCGCCGAGGATCAGATCCAGCGTCTTGACCTGGGGCCGGTTGTCCAGCCCCAGCATGTTCAGATTCACCCGGTAGCTCTTCTCCAGATCGGTGCTGGCAAACAGGTGCTGCATCAGCTGATCCACGTCCACCCGGTTGGATCGGGGAATGATCACCAGCCGGGTCGGGTTTTCGTGATCCGCCTCGTCACGCAGATCCGCCACCATCGGCAGCTTCTTGGCCTGCATCTGCCCGGCGATCTGCTCGAGGATCTTGCCGCCGCTGGCCTGATGCGGCAGCGCGGTGATCACGATGTCGCCCTGCTCCATCTGGTAGACGGCCCGCATCTTGATGCTGCCCCGGCCGGTTTCGTAAATTTTGCGAATATCGGCTCTGGGGGTGATGATCTCGGCCCGGGTCGGGTAGTCGGGGCCGTCCACGAAGGTCATCAGCTCTTCAACCGTTGCCTTGGGATTGTCCAGCATGTGCACACAGGCGGCGGCGATTTCGCGCACGTTGTGCGGCGGAATATCGGTGGCCATGCCCACCGCAATGCCGGTAATACCGTTGAGCAGTATGTGCGGTAAGCGGGCCGGCAGCATGCGCGGCTCTTTCATGGTGCCGTCGAAGTTGGGGATCCATTCCACCGTGCCCTGACCCAGCTCGGACAACAGCAATTCGGAGAAGCGGGACAATCGCGCCTCGGTATAACGCATGGCGGCGAACGACTTGGGATCATCCGGCGCCCCCCAGTTCCCCTGACCGTCGACCAGCGGATAGCGGTACGAGAACGGCTGGGCCATCAGCACCATGGCTTCGTAACAGGCGGAGTCGCCGTGGGGATGATACTTACCCAGCACGTCGCCCACGGTACGGGCGGACTTCTTGTGCTTGGACAGGGCCGACAAGCCCAGCTCGCTCATGGCGTAGATAATGCGGCGCTGCACCGGCTTGAGGCCATCGCCGATATGCGGCAGAGCCCGGTCCATGATCACGTACATGGAATAGTTGAGATAGGCCTGCTCGGTAAAGGTGTGCAATGGCAGGCGTTCTACGCCTTCCATGGTGAAATCGTTGTTGTTCATTCTGTCTCTTTCCTCAGGCCAGCGGGTCGACCAGGTTGCCCTTGGTTTCCAGCCATTCGCGGCGATCGCTCGAACGCTTCTTGGCCAGCAGCATGTCCATCAGTTTCTCGGTAGCTTCCATGTCGTCCACCGTCAGCTGCACCAGCCGGCGGGTATTGGGATCCAGGGTGGTTTCGCGCAGCTGCTTGGGGTTCATCTCACCCAGGCCCTTGAAGCGGGTCACCTGCACCTTGCCTTTTTTCTTCTCGGCCTTGATCCGCTCCAGCACGCCGTCGCGCTCGCCTTCGTCGAGGGCATAGAACACCTCTTTGCCCACGTCGATTCGATACAGCGGCGGCATGGCCACATAGACATGCCCCTGCTCCACCAGATGACGGAAATGGCGCACGAACAGGGCGCACAGCAGGGTGGCGATATGCAGACCATCGGAGTCCGCATCGGCGAGGATGCACACCTTGCCGTAGCGCAGATCGGACAAGTCGGTCGAGTCCGGATCCAGGCCAATGGCCACCGAGATATCGTGTACTTCCTGCGAGGCCAGCACCTGGCCGGACTCCACTTCCCAGGTATTCAGAATCTTGCCGCGCAGCGGCATGATGGCCTGAAACTCCCGATCCCGCGCCTGCTTGGCACTGCCGCCGGCCGAGTCACCCTCCACCAGAAACAGCTCGCCCCGCATCGGGTCTGAGCAGGCACAGTCGGTCAGCTTGCCGGGCAACGCCGGCCCCTGGGTCACCTTCTTGCGTACCACCTTCTTGGCCTGGCGCAAACGGCGCTGGGCACTGCTGATACACAATTCGGCAATCTGCTCCGCCAGCTCGGTATGCTGGTTCAGCCACAGGCTGAAGGCGTCCTTGACGATGCCGGAAACGAAGGCCGCACTCTGGCGCGACGACAGCCGCTCCTTGGTCTGACCGGCAAACTGCGGATCCTGCATCTTGACCGACAGTATGTAGGCGCAGCGCTCCCAGATGTCGTCCGGCGTCAGCTTGACGCCCCGCGGCAGCAGGTTACGGAATTCGCAGAAGTCGCGCATGGCGTCGAGCAGGCCCTGACGCAGGCCGTTGACATGGGTACCGCCCTGAGCGGTGGGGATCAGGTTGACGTAACTTTCACCCAGCCCTTCACCGCCGTCGGGCAGCCAGGTCAGCGCCCATTCCACCGCCGACTGCTCGGTAGAAAAATTGCCGGTAAACGGCTGTTCGGGCAGGCAGGTAAAGTCTTTGACCGACTCCACCAGATAGTCTTTCAGGCCGTCCTGATAACACCATTCCAGGGTTTCGTCGTTGACCTTGTCCTGAAAGCGAATGCTCAGGCCCGGGCAGAGTACCGCCTTGGCCTTGAGCAGATGCTTGAGCCGGGAAACGGAGAACCGGGGCGAGTCGAAGTAGCTGGCATCGGGCCAGAACCGCACTCGGGTGCCGCTGTTGCGCTGGCCGCAGGTGCCGGTGACGGTGAGTTCACTCACCTTGTTGCCGTTCTCGAAGGCCATCTCGAACACCTGGCCACCACGACGCACGGTGACGTCCACCCGGGTACTCAGGCCGTTGACCACAGAGATGCCCACGCCGTGCAGACCACCGGAAAACTGGTAGTTCTTGTTGGAGAACTTGCCGCCGGCGTGCAGCTTGCAGAAGATCAGCTCGACCCCGGAGATGCCTTCCTCCGGATGAATGTCCACCGGCATGCCACGGCCGTCGTCGATCACTTCCAGCGACTGATCGGCGTGCAGTATCACCTCAATCTTGCTGGCGTGGCCGGCCAGGGCCTCATCCACGCTGTTATCGATGACTTCCTGACCCAGGTGGTTGGGCCGGCTGGTGTCCGTATACATGCCGGGGCGACGACGCACCGGCTCCAGACCATTGAGGACTTCGATGGCGTCGGCAGTATATTGACTCGATGTCATATTGACCTTCGGTAATCAGAATTCGTTGGCCGCATCTTACTACCTGCGGGCGCAGGCGGGAAGGCGGAAGCAGAGAGCGGAAACGGAAGCGAGTACCGGAAGAGAGCTGCACGCCTTAAGCTGGTGTATTGCTCACCTGTTTTTACCGATTTTTGATAAAGGCAGAAAGTCGGATAAAGGGTCCGCTCCGCCGACGCGCTATGAATACCTCCATGTACGCTCTCTGTTTCGTCCCTGAAACAGAAGGTCGGCCGAGCAGATCCCTTTGTCCTCCCTCAAGCAGCGGAGCCGCCTGATGACTCATCCAACAGACAGCTCCGGTTCATGGGAGAGGCTACAGGGATTGCCTCCCACGACCGTGAAATGCCAGGTATGGCATTTCCGAGCCCCATGGGGCAGCTTGCTGCCGTATATCTTTGTTGGGTAATGGACCGAATATCCAGTGAATATTCGCAGTCGTTACCCAGCAAAGATGGCTAGCCCAGTGGCGTGTCGAGGGAGGCAACTCTGTTGCCTCTTTAATACGGTAAATTTGTGACTAAGAGACAGGCCTATAACTGCAGAAAACGAATAAGCGGGGCGCAGTAATGCTCGAAGCCGACGAAGGAGTGATCGCCGCCCTTCTGAATGCAGACCCGGGCAAAACGGTAGTATTCCAGCGCTTCCCGGTAATCGAGCACCTCGTCGCCCTGCTGCTGCAACAGCCAGAGTCGCTCCATGCAGCTGGGCGCCTCGACCCGCAGTTCCGCCAGCTCTTGCATGTGGGCGGACGTCAGCAGGTAACGCTCGTCGGTATAGGGATTGATTTGCTCGCCCAGGTAATCCTGCAGCAGCACATGAGGATGCACCGCCGGATTGATCACCACGGCCCGCACCCCGAACTGCTCGGCAACACGGGTGGCCCAGAAACCGCCGAGTGAGCTGCCGGCCACGCCGAAAGGCCCTTTTATTCCATCACAGATGGCCGCAATCTGCGCCCAGGCCGCCGCCGGGGTCGCCGCCAGTTGCGGACAGATAAAGTGAATATCGGGCCGCTTCTGCTGCAGATATTCCTGCATCAGTCGGGCCTTGATGGATTGGGGTGATGAATTGAAACCATGCAGGTACAACAGCGTTGGCATTATCAATATCCCTTGGCACTGAAGTCGGGTACGAAGGCATCGGGCGGCAGGCGCCACACCTGGGTGCTGAGGCGCCCATCGGGATAAAGCGACAAGGCTCGCCAGCCCGGTGCCGTGCTGTCGAGGGCAAAATCGTCGGACAGCGGCTTGAACTGAATACAGGTAGACGGGCTGGCCAGGTAGCGCACCCCATCATGGTGCAGATCGAAGCCCTGATGCACATGACCGGACAGCACCACGCAAGCAGCACCATGGCGGGCCAGCAGGCCTCTCATGTCATCCGCATTGCGCAGATTGTGCTGATCCAACCAGGCACAGCCCACCGGCAGCGCCTGATGATGCACCGCCACCAGCAGGTGATGATCCGGATAACGCTCAATGGCCAGCTCAAGCAATGCCAGCTGGGAGTCCGACAGCCTGCCATGGGTTTCCCCGGGAAGCTGGGTGTCGAGCAGCAGTATCTGCCATTGACCACACAGCAGGTGCTTGGCATTGCTGATACCGGCACGGTCCAGCTCGGCCTGCATCAGGGGGGCATCGTCGTGATTGCCCGGCAGCCAGAACACCGGCGGCGCCAGCTCACTCATCAAGTCGGTAAAGTGGCGATAGGAAGCCCCGCTGTGATCCTGTGACAGATCACCGGTCGCCAGGATCAGATCACGCCGACTGACAGTGTCCTCATCCTGATCTTCGAGCATGGCGTTCACCACCGCCCGGCAGCTGTGCCAGGGGGCTATGCCCAGCAAGTCTGCGTCTTTATCGGCAAAGAGGTGGGTATCGGTGATTTGCAGCAACTCCACCACCCCGTCGGCGCGGTGGGTGCTGATCTCTGTGGTATCTAATGGGGTGCGGGCCTGGTTCAAAGCTGTTTAACCGTACTGAATCCGTGGTATAGGCAACATTTCAGCCACTCGGCCAGAAAGAGGTTAACCTGCTCTTTTTCATTGGGATGATGCATTTTTTCATTGGGGTAATGGTAACTCGACTGCAGGGTAAAAATCTGCTGACTGGCACACACTTCGGCCATGCGCACATCGTGATACAGCCGAACCTTGATCTTCATCCGCATAAAAGAGGGCAGGCCCGGCGTGCATTGTTCGATGGAAACATGCCAGGTATAAGGCGCCGTTTCCAGCACCCGCAGCACGAACAGCACCTGCTCACTGATGCCGACCGACACGCTCTCACCTACCGTCGCCCCACTGGGCAACAGTTTCATCAGGGCCAGATAATTAACGTCACAGGTGCGCTGCAACGCCTTCAAATCCGGTACGTGTTTGCGGGTAGACCCCCTGGGAATCACACTCAACTCTCCTTGCCGCCGGCGCGCTGACACGGCATTCATCTGCTGGCGGCCATGGTGATCAGGGCCGTTCATCTGTATCCATTACAACAGTTTTTGCCGAGTCTGGTCAAAGACAGCACTTGTTACTGCCCCTTCACAGCTCGCCCTTGAGCCGCTGCAGCTCCAGCCACTGCAGGGCGATGATGCTGGTGGCATTGTCTATCTTGCCCTCGGCCAGCCACTGCATCGCCTGCTCCCGGGGCAGACGATGCACCCGAATATCCTCACTTTCGCTGTCCAGCCCCGCATGGCTGGCCGCCTGGCTGGCGTCCACCTCGCCGACAAACACGGTGATGCGCTCGCTACAGCCACCGGGGGTGGAAAAGTAACTCATCACCCGGGTCAGGGTGTTCAGGGTCAGGCCCGCTTCTTCCTGAGCTTCGCGGCGTACCACCTCTTCTGCCGACTCGCCTTTCTCCACGATGCCCGCCACCACTTCCAGCAACCAGGGGCTGCCCTCGGCATGGACGGCACCCACCCTGAACTGCTCTACCAGCACCACCTCGTCGCGCACCGGATCATAGGGCAACACCGCCGCCGCATGGCCCCGATCGAACAGCTCGCGGGTGATCTCCTCACTCCAGCCACCGGCAAACAACTTGTGCCGCAGGCGCAGACGCAGCAGACGAAAAAAGCCCTGGTAACCCACCTCTTCGGCCACTAGCTGCAGGTCTTCCCGGCCAAAACCGGGGTGATTTTTTGTAGCCATGACGACTCCTTTCTTGACATTTAACCGGCAGATTTTAGACTAGCCCCAAAATGAATGAACGTTCATTCACACATCGCTCGACGCCGCGATGGCATCCATCAGCATGATACCGAACGAATCATAGCGATATTATCGTTATACTGAACGGATAAAAAACAACTGCCTGCACTTAGGGTCTGTTGGCCTTCCGAGGTGATTTTTGCAGCAGTTTGTGGGGGCTTGATACAAGACATCGCTTATGCCATGTAGTCACTCTACATAAATAAGCGATAACGCAGTAGCAAGCCCCCACAAGCGCTGCCCTACGGGTTCGGCTAAACGCGTTTTTCTCTTTGTTGAGAGGACTTTGCTTAGAATGACTAGGCTGCCCCCCTCTCGCCGCGATAAAAACGCGTTTAACTCGAACGAAATTTCACCGCGAAAGGTCAACAGACCCTAGCACGGCTGATAATTGCTCACCCCGAACTGTAAGGCCACACAATGAAAAAAACGCTGTTGTCGACCCTGATACTGCTCTGTGCGGCAGGCCCGGCCCAGGCCGAAGACTTGCTGGATATCTATCAGCAGGCGACACAAAACGATCCCCAGGTACGCCAGGCCAAAGCCGAGCGTGATGCCGCCTTCGAGAAAATCAACGAATCCCGTGCCCCGCTGCTGCCCCAGGTCAACCTGGCGGCCAGCGCCAATTACACCCAGAGCAATCAGAACGATCGCACCACCCGCAGCAACACCGGTGTGGGCGCCACCCTGGATCAGTCGCTGTATCGCAAGGCCAACTGGATTAACCTGGATATCACCGAGAAAGCCGCCACCCAGACCGATGTCAGCTACAAGCAGGTACAGCAGGCCCTGATTCTGCGTGCCACTCAGGCCTACTTTGCGGTATTGAGCGCCGAAGACACCCTGAGTTTTGTTCAGGCCAACAAGGAAGCGGTCAGCCGCCAGCTCGATCAGACCAAACAACGTTTCGAAGTCGGCCTGAGCGCCATGACCGATGTGCATGAGGCCCAGGCCCAGTTCGATCAGGCCCTGGCCGAAGAAATCAGCGCCGAAAACGCGGTCAACAATGCCAAGGAAGCCCTGCGTGAGCTGACCAACATGAGCTATGCCCGGTTGAACAAGCTCGATACCGAAACCTTCAGCCCGCAGCCTTCGGTAGTCGCCGCCGACGCCTGGCTGGACATCGCCCTGGAGCAGAACCTGGAGTTGCACCTGCAGCGCATCGGCAAGGACATCGCCAACGAGCAAATCGGCCTGGCCCAGTCCGGTCATCTGCCGACTCTGGATCTGAACGCCGGGCTTAACAGCAACTATACCGATAGCAAGAACAGCGGCTCAGGTTTCGGCTCCAGTGACGGCACCCTGAGCGAAGGCACCATCGGCCTGACCTTCAATCTTCCCGTCTATACCGGCGGCGCCACCAGCTCGCAGGTCAAGCAGGCCCAGTACAACTACGTGGCCGCCAGCGAGCAGCTGGAGCGCAGCTTTCGCTCGGTGCAGAGCCAGGTCTATTCCTCGTATAACGATGTCAGTGCCGCCACCGGCTCGGTACGCGCCTTCGAGCAGTTCGTGATCTCGGCCCAGAGCGCGCTCGACGCCACCGAAGCAGGCTATGAAGTCGGCACCCGCACCATCGTCGATGTGCTTAACGCCACCCGTCAGTTGTATGACGCCAAGCAAAACCTGTCTGCCGCCCGCTACAACTATATTCTGAGCCAGCTGCAGCTGAAGCAGGCCGCCGGTAACCTGACCGAACAGGATCTGATAGATATCAACAACGGCTTGAAGCGTTAACGGCCGTTACTCACGATCAAAAACGGGGCCCCGAGGGCCCCGTTTTTTTATCTGGTTAACTCTTAGCGGGTGCGAATGGCCTGAATGATGGCGGTGGTGGAACAACCGTCTTCAAAGGTGAGCACCTTGACCTCGCCGCCGTTGGCGGTGACTTCCTCGAAGCCGGCAATCTGTTCCGGCTGGTAGTCGCCCCCCTTGACCAGTACATCCGGCAGGGTCTCGGCGATCAACCGTTGCGGAGTATCCTCGGCGAAAGGCACCACCCAGTCAACCGCACCCAGACCGGCCAGCACCGCCATGCGTCTGTCTACCGTGTTCACCGGGCGGCCGTCGCCCTTGAGCGCCCGCACCGAAGCATCGGTATTCACCGCCACGATCAACCGATCACCCAATTGACGAGCATGATTGAGATAAGACACATGGCCAGCGTGCAGTATGTCGAAACAGCCGTTGGTCATCACGATTTTTTCGCCGCGCCGACGGGCCGCATCCACCACGTATTTGAGCTGTTGCTCGCTCACTACCCCCATGCCGGACTCGGGCGCACCGTACAGCACGTTTGCCAGCTCGATGGCGGAGACGGTAGAGGTACCCAGCTTGCCGACCACTATGCTGGCGGCCACGTTGGCCAGGGCGCAGGCTTCGTCCAGCGGCAAACCGGCGGCCAGGCTGGTGGCCAGGGTGGCAATCACGGTATCGCCGGCACCGGTGACATCAAACACCTCATGGGCCTGAGCCGGCAGATGCAGCTCGTCTTCATCGGCGCGGATCAGGGTCATGCCGTGCTCGGAGCGGGTCACCAGCAACGCCTTGAAGTCGAATTTTTGCACCAGTTCCCGCCCGCGGGCCACCAGTTCCTGCTCGTCTTTCACCTTGCCCACCACGGCTTCGAATTCGCTCATGTTGGGGGTCAGCAGGGTGGCGCCACGATATTTCTCGAAGTCGGAACCCTTGGGATCCACCAGTACCGGCACGCCCGCTTGATTGGCGGCCCGGATCAGCGTCTGCACCTGCGCCAGCGCGCCCTTGGCGTAATCGGACAGCACCACCACACCGGCCCGGCTCAGGGCGGCACGGGTCTTGTCGGTCAGCGGGGCCGCGTCTTCCGGGGCAAAGCCTTCTTCGAAGTCCAGTCGCAGCAGCTGCTGGTTGCGGCTCATCACCCGCAACTTGGTGATGGTGGGGTGGCTGGGCAGACGCACGAAGTCGCACTCCACCCCCACCCCCTGCATCTTGTCCTGCAGCGAGGTCGCCGCATCATCGGTGCCGGTCAGACCCAGCAGACGAGCCCTGGCCCCCAATGCCGCCACGTTCAGCGCCACGTTGGCCGCGCCGCCGGGACGTTCTTCGTTGTGCTCAACCTTGACCACAGGCACCGGAGCTTCGGGCGAGATACGTCCGGTGGGGCCGGACCAGTACCGATCCAGCATCACATCTCCTATCACCAGCACCCTGGCACTATCGAATTCCGGCAACTTGATCTTCATGGTTCCGACTCTTTTGAACATGGGAAAGGGGAAATATTATCACAGCCACCCATAATCGCACCCGTCGACCGGCCTTTGGTGGCCATTCGCGGCCGAGTTAATTAGAATTCCGTCACTTGTTGATAATGGCGACCGCAATGCACGACTCTCGACTTCCTCCCTTTACCAAAGCGCTGCTGCACCCGCGCTACCTGTTCAACTGGCTGGGCCTGGGCCTGCTGTGGCTGTTGGTTACCCTGCTGCCCTGGCGCGCGCAGATGGCGCTGGGTCGAGGCCTGGGCCGCTTGTCGATGAGAATACTGACCTCCCGGGTCAGAGTCGCCCGCCGCAACCTGGAACTGGCGCTGCCGGAGCTGGATGAGTCGGAGCGGGAACGCACCCTCAAGGCCAACTTCGAAAGCGTAGGCTGCGCCATCTTCGAAACCGGCATGGCCTGGTTCTGGCCACACTGGCGCATGCGCGCCATTACCCGTATGGAAGGCACCGAGCATGTGGATGCCGCCGTGGCCAAAGGCCAGGGCATGCTGTTGCTGTCGGCCCACTTTCTGACGCTGGAGCTGAATGCCCGCCAGTTCGGCCTCTATCGACCCGGCGTGGGGGTCTATCGCCCCAACACCAATCCGGTGCTGGAATACGCCCAGGTGCAGGGCCGCTGCCGTTCCAACAAGTACCTGGTGGACCGACTCGATATCAAGGGCATGCTCAAGGCCCTGCGCCAGGGCGACGCACTCTGGTATGCGCCGGATCACGACTACGGCCGCCACGCCAGCGTATTCGTGCCCTTCTTCGCGGTGGATACCGCCGCCACCATCACCGGCACCGCCACCCTGGCGCGGGTGAAGAAAACCGTCACCCTGCCCTGTTTCACCCTGCGCGAGAAAGACGGCTACCGGCTGTTGATCCAGGCACCCATTGCCGATTTTCCGATCGGTGACGATGTGCAGGACGCCATTACCAGCAACCGCGTCATCGAAGCCGCCATCCGTCTGGCGCCGGAGCAGTACATGTGGCTGCATCGCCGCTTCAAGACCACCCCGGAAGGGGTGCCTTATCGGTATTAACTTCCGGGATTGGGGACTCGGGAATGGAGCAGCCGCTGTCAGCTCTCGAGTTTCCTTTTGATGCTGCTCTGCAAGCCGTTGAGCAAGCGAAAGGTACGCTCCAGCTGTTGAAAAACATCATGTGTCTTCGACAGCAGACCCAACATGCAGGCTATCTCCATCTGGGTATCAAGCTCATTCAGCGAGCCTCGGGCAATACTCAGAAAATGCGCGTATTCACGCGTACTCGATCTGGCAACGCCTTCGGCAATGTTGGAAGGCACCGAGATGGCCGCCCTGCGCATCTGGGATGTCAGGCCAAACAGCTCGGCCCGGGGAAATGCCGACGAGACCTCATAGGTCAGTTTTACCAACAGCATGGCCTCACGCTAAACATCCAGTCGCTTGTGCGTCTTCATACTTCACCCCCAGTCCCGAATCCCTAGTCCCCAATCCCGGTCTGCTGCAGCCACTTGTTCCAGCTGGCGACCACCCACTCCCGCTCCTGTGTAAGTTCGGTATCCGGTAGCAGACCCGGCTTGTCCGACAGGCTCAACCGGTGGCCCCGGTCACGGATGGCACAGTAGGCGGTTTTCAGCCGCCGGGCTTCGTCTTCTTCCAGCAGCCCCACTTCCACTGCCGACTCCAGAATGCGGATATTGTCCGACCAGCGAGTCAGGGCTTTGGGGTGCTCATGGCCATGGGCCAGCACCAGGTACTGGGTCAGAAACTCGATATCGACCAGCCCGCCCGCCGACTGCTTGAGATGAAACTCGCCGGCACCGGCCTTGCTCAGATGGTTACGCATCTTCTCGCGCATCTTGATCACCTCTTGCGCCAGCGCGGTATGATCGCGCATGGCGCTGAGGGTTTCCCGCCGAATGCGCTCGAATTCCCGGTGCAGCGCCGCATCACCCACGATCAGCCGGCTGCGCACCAGTGCCTGATGTTCCCAGATCCAGGCCTCGTTCTGCAGATACTGCTGATAGGCATCGAGCGGGCTCACCAACAGGCCGGCGTTGCCGCTGGGCCGCAGCCGCATGTCCAGCTCGTAGAGCACGCCGCTGGGGGTGCGGGTGCTGAACAGGTGAATGATGCGCTGGGCCAGCCGCAGATAGAACTGGCGCACGTCCAGCGGCTTGTTGCCGTTGGTCTGGCCCTTGAGCCCGGCCTGCTGCACAAACACCAGATCCAGATCCGAACTGTAGGCCAGCTCGATCCCGCCCAGCTTGCCGTAGGCCACCACCCCAAAGCCGCGGCTCGGGCTGTCGGCCAGCACCTCGGGCACCCCGTGACGCTCGCTTATCTGGATCCAGGCCTGGTTGACCACCTCTTCGACGATGGCTTCCGCCAGCCAGGTCAGGTGATCGCTCACCTTCATCAGCGGCAGGGCTCCGGCGATATCGGCGGCGGCGATGCGCAGCAGATGGATCTGCTTGAACTGGCGCAACGCCTCCATCTGTTGCTCCACATCTTCTTCCGGGACCCGCAACAGAAACTGGCGCAACTCCCCCTTGTAGGCCTCGAGCGGCATCGGGTTGTACAGCAGCTCCGGCACCAGCAGTTCGTCCAGCAATATCGGATAACGGGCCAGCTGTTCGGCCACCAGCGAGCTGGCCTCGCACAGGCGGATCAACTGGGTCAGGGCGCCGGCGTTTTCGACCAGCAGTTGCAGATAGGCGGTACGGGTGACGATTTGCAGCAGCAATTTCTGCAACCGGGCAAACAGAATACCGGGGGTGTCCGACTGGCTGACCTTGTCCAGCAACACCGGCATCAGTTTTTCCAGCGCCTGTCGTCCCTGGGGCCCCATGGCACGGCGCGGGCATTCCTCCTTGAAGGTATTGAGCGCCCGGGCCAGCCGCATCGCCTTGTCTTGGTCCATGCCCTGCTCCTGCAGCATCGGCAGCAGCTCCGCCTCGTCCAGCTCGGTCTGCCACAGATCGAACCAGATCTGGGCCACTCCTTCGTCTTCCACCTCGGTACTGTCACCGATGAGGCCGCCAAACTGTTCGTGTACGCCGTCCATGGCCTGACGCAATGCCTGATAAAAACCGTCCCAGTCACCACATCCCATCAACCAGGCCAGTCGGCTGCGGTTGAGTTCATCCTGAGGCAGGGTCTGGGTTTGTTGATCGTCAAATGCCTGCAGGAAGTTCTCGACCCGTCGCAGCAATCGATAGCTCTGGTGCAGCTGGTCGGCCTCGGCTCCGGTCAGTGCCCCCGACGCCTGAATCGCCGCCAGCGCATCCGGCAGGTGGCGCACCTGCAGCGCCGGCTCTCGTCCGCCGCGGATCAGCTGAAAGACCTGAGCGATAAATTCCACCTCGCGAATGCCACCGGCACCCAGCTTGATGTTGTCATGCAGACCCTTGCGCCGCACTTCGGCGGCGATCATCGCCTTCATCTGACGCAGCGAGTCAATCACCCCGAAGTCGATATAGCGGCGAAACACGAAGGGTTTGAGCATGGCCCGCAACTCGGCGGTATATTCGCCCTCGTCGTTGAGGATGCGCGCCTTGACCATGGCGTAACGCTCCCAGGTACGACCATGATGCTGATAGTAATCTTCCATGGCGGCAAAGCTGACCGCCAGCGGCCCCGACTCGCCAAAGGGCCGCAGGCGCATGTCGACCCGATAGACCTGACCGTCGACCGTGGTCTGGTGCAGGGCGTTGACCAGCTTCTGCCCCAGACGGATGAAGAACTGCTGATTGGCCAGCTCGCGACGCCCGCCTTGAGTGACGCCGTTATGGGGAAAGGTAAAGATAAGGTCGATATCGGACGAAAAATTCAGCTCGCGCCCGCCCAGCTTGCCCATGCCCAGAATCAACATCGGCACCGCCTCGCCGTCGGCGTCGGTGGGGGTACCCAGCTCGGCGCACTGGCGTTGATACCACCAGCGATAGGCGGCCAGGATCAGGGCATCGGCCAGCGCCGAGATATGGGCGAAGCTTTCTTCCACCTCGGCGCCCAGCAGCATCTCGCGCCAGGCAATCAGCAGCAATTCGCGGCGGCGAAAACGGCGCAGGGTGCGCTGCAGGCCGGGCTCGTCATTCACCTCGGCCAGCAACTGCGCCAGCTCGGGCTGGTAACGACCGGCCCGGTCGGCGTTATGCAGATCCCGCTTGTCGTCCAGCTCCAGCGCCAGCTCCGGTTGCCGGCACAGGCTGTCGGCGGCAAAATCGCTGCAGGCAAACAGGGTGCGCAACTGGTCGCGACGTGCGTCACTCAGTTGCGCCACTACGTCGGCGGCGCGTTCTTCGAAACCGGACCAGTGCTTGTCGGCCTGGGCTTGCAGCAGGGTGGGCATCTCAACCATATCGTTATCCTTAATCCTTGGCGGCGGCATCTGAGCCCAGATTATCATTGTTGTGCGCCTTGCACAGCGCGCCGAAGCAGATTGTGGTGCGCCCGGTGCATCGCAGTGCATGCTTGCGCTGAGGGTAACAGCTGATTTAGTCTGTAACGGACTTATTATGTCAGGACTTCTTGATGGATCTTTCAGTTATCGGCCACCACCTCGAACGGCTCGACGAGCAATCGACCACCGGCTTTCGTTTTCAATGCTTTCCCATCTCCGGCGACGTCGAGGTGCTCAAGGTCACGGTCGAAGGCCGGGAAGAGCTACCGCTGTTTATTTCGGTCTCCGACGATCAGATTCTCTGCATCAGCTACCTCTGGGATGAACGCCAGGTTGATCCCGGCCGCCGTCAGGCCATGCTTGAGGCCATGCTCGACATGAATATCCCCATGCCGCTGTCGGCCTTTGCCCGACTCGATGACTGGTATGTGGTGTTCGGTGCCCTTTCACTGACCTCCGCGCTGGTTGATATCGAACACGAGCTGGCGGTGCTGAGCGACAACTGCCTGGAAGTCATCGAAGACATGGCGGAGTTTCTACTATGAGGGCCGTCCGATGAGCACCCTGGGTCAGGTACTGCGCAGCCTGCATAACGCGGACAATGGCGATCTGGAGTCGGATCGGGTCTGTGTGCAGCTGCTGCGCGATGGTCGCCATGCCGAACAGCATATGCAGGGGCTGGCACGCCAGTGCCGACAGCTCGACCTCGATATCGAGCAACTGCGCCGACAACTGCCGGTGTTGCAGCAACAGCGGGCAGAGCGGGAACAGGCGGTACTGACCGCATTGGCCGCCGGAGAGCAAGACCAGGCCCGCCAGCTGGCCATCGAGCTGGCTCGCGAAGAAGACCGGCTCGACGCCGGCCAGCTGGCACTGACCGGGCTGCTTAAACGACAAAGCTACTATCAGGGCCGCTGGCTGAGTGCCGAGCGCCATTATCACGACTTGTGCCGCCAGCTGGCCATGGCCAAAACCACCGCCTGTGTGCGCAAGACCATGACCGCCATTCGCCGGCACCCGGCGGTAACGCTGATCGATGCCAAGCAGGCGCTGGCCGATATACGGGCGCGCGAGCGACAGCAGGCGGCAGACGCGGAGCCCGAGGCCACGCCCGCCACCCTCGAGGAGCGCAGTGCCGATCAGGTACTGGCACGACTGGAGCAACAACTGAGGGGCCGCTCATGAGCCAACGCAAGCTGCCGGATAAATGGCAAAGCTCGGTGCGTGCCGCCAAGGCGGTGCAGGTGGCCTTTGATATGGACGAAACCCTGCAGTATCAGATCCGGCGCGAGGCGCTGGATAACGGCCTGAGTCCATCAGATCAGATCCGCCATATTCTGACCCTGCCCACCGCCGACAAACCCAAACGTCCCCGGCTGACGGTGTCGCTCAGCCCGGACGATTATGTTCATCTGGCCGAGCGCTACGGCCTGCAGCCCGAGCAGCAGCTGGAAATCAAACACAAGGTGATGGATGAATTGCTGAGCTATAGCCAGCAGATGCTGAAGTCCTAAGTTGCCAGCCGCGCAGTATCGTTACCCCCGCGAAGGCGGGGGCCCAGTGCCTTTGCAGACCCCCCTCAATCTGACCACTCAACGCCATAACACCTGTCAATTAAGCGTAAAACGGGATCAATTGACTTCCCACCGACACGCGGTAAACCCATCCATGGCGCAGAAGGCCGGCTTGAAAGCCAATCGATCCCGTTAACTGAACGGTGTTAGCTCAACGCCACAAGCCCTGGATTCCCGCCTTCGCGCTGAGGGATCCCCAAAAAAATAGGCAGACATGGTAGATTTTC
>NZ_BAABDS010000023.1:0-34704 GCF_039539745.1 Oceanisphaera sediminis | reverse complement strand
CGGCTTTACTTGCTCTCGCCGGGTGTTTCGGCATGACCTATAAAAACTGGGGAGCCCTCAGCGCGAAGGCGGAAATCCAGTGCTCTGTGCCATGGATCTCCGCCTTCGCGGAGATGACCTACCCAGAACGATGGCGAGCGGTTTCAGCCCTTGGCTTTACTGGCCAGCTGGGCGGACTGAATGGCGGTGAGGGCGATGGTATAGACGATGTCGTCCACCAGGGCGCCGCGCGACAGATCGTTGACCGGCTTGCGCATGCCTTGCAGCATGGGGCCGATAGACACCAGCTGGGCCGAGCGCTGCACCGCCTTGTAGGTGGTGTTGCCGGTGTTCAGATCCGGAAAGATGAACACCGTCGCCTTGCCCGCCACCGGCGAGTTGGGCGCCTTGGACTTGGCCACGTTTTCCATGATGGCGGCGTCGTATTGCAGCGGGCCGTCAATCACCAGATCCGGGCGTTTCTCCTGGGCGAGGCGGGTGGCTTCACGCACCTTGTCCACATCGGCACCGGTGCCGGAGGTGCCGGTAGAGTAGGAGATCATCGCCACTCTCGGCTCTATGCCGAAAGCCAGCGCCGACTCGGCCGACTGAATGGCAATTTCCGCCAGTTGCTCGGCGCTGGGATCCGGGTTGATGGCGCAGTCGCCATACACCAGCACCTGATCCGGCAGCAGCATGAAGAACACCGACGACACCAGCGACGAGCCGGGGGCGGTCTTGATGATTTGCAGCGGCGGACGTATGGTATTGGCGGTGGTATTGATGGCGCCGGATACCAGGCCGTCCACCTCGTCGCGTTCCAGCATCATGGTGCCCAGTACCACGTTGTCTTCCAGCTGCTCCCGGGCCACCACCTCGGTAATGCCCTTGGCCTTGCGCAACTCGACCAGCCGCTCTACATAATGTTCGCGCACCACGGCCGGGTCGATAATGTCTACCCGTTCATCCAGCACCACCCCCTGCTGGGCGGCGACGCGCTGGATCTCTTCCGGATTACCGAGCAGTACCGGGCGGGCGATACCCCGTTCGGCACAGATCACCGCCGCCTTGATGGTGCGCGGCTCTTCGCCTTCCGGCAGCACGATGCGTTTGGCGGCACGCCGGGCCAGCTCGGTCAGCTGGTAGCGAAACGCCGGCGGGCTCAGGCGACGGCTGCGGGTCGACTTGGCACTCAAGGATTCAATCCAGTGTTTGTCGATATGGCTGGCCATGTAATCCTGTACCCGTTCGATACGGCCCAGATCGTCCACCGGAATTTCCAGATTGAAATGCTGCAGGCTGACGGCGGTTTGCCAGGTGTTGGTATTGACCATCAGGACCGGCAGGCCGGTTTCGATGGCGCGCTGACACAGATCCATGATCTGGGGCTCGGGATGATAGCCGCCATTGAGCAGCAGGGCGCCGATCTTGACCCCGTTCATCGCCGCCAGACATACCGACACGATGACGTCCGAGCGATCGCCCGAGGCCACCAGCAAGCTGCCGGGCTTGAAGTGCTGCACCATGTTGTGCAGGGCACGGGCACAGAAGGTGACGCTCTGTAACCGGCGGCTGTGGAGTTTGCCTTCGTTGAGAATGGTGGCATTGAGGTGGCGTGCCAGATCCACCGCCCGCGGTGCCACCAGGCTGGTATTCCAGGGAATACAGCCCAGAATGCGCAGCGGCGTCTTGCCGAACACCTGCAGTACTTCCAGGTTGGGAATGTACTGGGTATTGCTGTTGTTGGGATTGAACATCTCGGTGAGATCGGGGCGGGTATTGCCCTGCTCATCCATGGGGGCGCCCACCTTGTTGATGATGCAGCCGACGATGCGTTTGTTGAGCATGCCACCGAAGCTGGAGCAGGCCAGTTCGATGCGCTCTTTCAGTTGCTGGCTGGTGTCGTTGCCCGGCTGGGTGATAAACACCATGTCCGCATCCAGCGCCTTGGCCACATCGTAATTGATGCGATTGGCAAAGGGCTGTTTGTCGGTGGGGATCAGGCCTTCCACCACCACCACTTCGGCACCGCTGTCCGCGACGTGCTTTTCAACCCGGGCAACAATTTCTTCCAGCAGTACGTCCAGGTTGCCACGGGAGATCATGCTTTCGGCATAGGTCAGCGCAAAGGGCTCCGGCGGCGTGATGTTGGAGCCGTTGGCGATCACCGCCGTGGAGTGATCCTGAATCTTGCTGCGCTGGCGCGGCTGGGACACCGGCTTGAAAAAAGTGACGTTAACCCCGTTGCGCTCCATGGCGCGTACCATGCCGAGGCTGACTGAGGTGGCACCGACACCGCCGCTGACGGGAATGAGCATTATGGTTCTGGCCATGAGACCCTCTTATTGTTGAGCGGAACGTGAAGGAGCGGAAAGTGCCAGCGCGTCACGGGCAATCACCCATTCCTCGTTGGTCGGTATCACCCAGGAGGGGATGCTTTGCGCGGTGGTAATGCATCCGGCGTTGCCGAAGCGGGCGGCCAGATTGGCTTCTGGGTCCAGCGTCACGCCCAGCAGGCCGAGTTTGGCCAGGGTCAGCTCCCGCACCATGGCGGAGTTTTCGCCGATGCCGCCGGTAAAGACGATGGCATCCAGACGACCATCCAGCGCGCAGCCATAGCCGGCAATATATTTGGCCAGCCGATAGCAGAAAATATCCAGCGCCCGTTTGGCGGCAGGCAACTGATGATAGTTGTCTTCGGCAAAGCGGCAATCACTGCTTTGCTCGGTCAGGCCCAGCAGACCGGACTCTTTGGTCAGCATGGTATTGATGCGGTCGGTGCTGTAGCCCAGATTGTCGTGCAGGTGAAAGATGATGGCCGGATCGATATCACCGCTGCGGGTACCCATGACCAGGCCTTCGAGCGGGGTCAGCCCCATGGAGGTATCGACCGATTCGCCGTTCTTGATGGCACACACCGAGGCGCCGTTGCCCAGGTGGCAGCTGATGATGTTCAGCTCGTTCATCGGTTTGTTGAGCCGGGCGGCGGTCTGTTGGGCAATGAAATAGTGGCTGGTACCGTGCATGCCATAGCGTCGAATCGCGTGGTCGCGATACAGATGATAGGGAATGGCATAGAGGTAAGCCGACTCGGGCATCGACTGGTGGTAGGCGGTGTCGAACACTGCCACCTGGGGCAGTTCGGGAAAAGACTGGCGCGCCGAGGCAATGCCGACCAGGTGAGCCGGGTTGTGCAGCGGGGCCAGGCTGGCGCAGTCTTCGATACCCTGGATCACCGACTCGTCGATCAATACCGATTGGGTGAAGTGTTCTCCGCCGTGTACCACTCTGTGGCCGACGGCACACAAATGGGTCATCAGCTCCGGATTGGGCTTCAGCAGTTGCTCGACAATAAAGTCCAGCGCCTGTTGGTGGGCGCCGCCGGCCCCCAGCGAGGCACTGCCTTTTTCACCGTTCAGGTTCCATTTGATACGGGTGTCGGGAAGATAAAAGCATTCGGCCAGGCCGGACAGCTTTTCCTGGCCGTTTTCGGCGTTGAGGATGGCAAACTTGAGCGATGAACTGCCGCAGTTAAGCACGAGTACCAGCTTGCTAGTCATTGATAAACCTTGTCGTCAGGGCTACGAAAATGTGTTGTCCCAAATCGGTGATCGGACAATAAATGTCGGTTGAACTCAATCCTTAAAGCGTTGATTGCCCTTCCTGTCGGAAGCCGCATCTTCGCCATCCCTGACGGACCCGGTCATGCCGGATTAAATGAAGGCGGGATAATACCGCTCTCCTGTCGTAAAATAACAGAATCATAGTTCGATTTTTTGACCTGCGTCCATTAATGACCACTTACCTGTAAGGTGGCGTCCCGTCTGGAGGAACCATGGGCACTTTTACCTCGACCCTGCACCGAGGCAACGATTACCTCGATGTCTGGCCACAAGAACGACAACTGGCGGCCCTGTTTCCCGAATACCGGGTGATATCGGCGACTCGGCTGGGGCTGCGCGCCATGCCGGCCCTGATTGTCCTGAGCCTGCTGGTCCAGTTTCAGCTTGGTCATCCCCAATACTGGCCCGGCGTGGTTGCTTCGGCGCTGTTTCTGGCCAGCCTGCCGGTACAGGGGCTGTACTGGCTGGGCAAGCGTGCCGACACCCGGCTGCCGCCGACGCTGGTGAACTGGTATCGGCAGCTGTATGCAAAAATTGCCGCCGCCGGTGTGCCCATTCAGGAGCCGGTGGCCCGGCCCCGTTATTTCGAGCTGGGCGAAACCCTCACTCTGGCATTCAAGCAGCTGGACAAGTCGTTTATCCGCGATCTCTGATGCCGCTCGTTACAGGTGCATGAGCAACCACTGGCTCAACAGTGACACCAGGGCGGCAAAGCCGTAACAGGCCACCTTGCCGGCCCGCCCCAAGCGCAGTTTGAGATCGTGGGTGCCGTGATGAAGGCGATGCATGGCGTGCCACAGCGGCAATATGATGGAGCCGAGTATCAACAGGGCACCGACCCAGCTGCTTGCAAAGGCATGCACACGCTCGTAGTTCAGGTAGTCGGGGCTGAGCAGGCCCAGTGGCACCAGCACACCGAGCAACAGCACCGTAATCGGGGTCATCATGGCAAACCAGCTGCCGCCGGCGCCGAACAGGCTCCACCATATCGGCTCTTCCGAGCGAGGTGGATGACGATCAATGGTTTTCATACTCACTCCCAGAACACAAGACTCAGCAAACAGAACAGGCTGATGCCGAGGGTGATGGCCCACTGTGCCGCCGCCACCTGCATGGCCGGCAACCGTTGGCCCCGCAGCTTGACCGGCATGACCCGGGGCATCATCAAAAAGAAGGTGGCGGCATGAAACAAACTGCCGGCCAGTGCCAGCAGGTTCAGCCCAATCACCAGTGGCTGCGCCATAAAGTCCAGCCAGCCGTCCCAGGCGTCGGGCCCGCGCGTCAGCGCCCACAGCCCGGCCAGCAGGCAGAGCGAGAAAAAGGTCAGCGGCAGCACGGTGGCCTCTCGCAGCATGTAGCGTCGGTAGGGGGCTTTTTTCAGCCACCAGCCGGCGGTGACCGGTCGAATATAGGGTTTTCGTGCGCTCATCTGTTCCCCTTGACGTGTCGCAGGGCAGCCAGCAGATAGCTGGCGCCGGAGTCGATCTTGCTCTGGTTGACGGCGGCGGCCGGATCCACCTCTTTCGGGCAGACGTCGGAGCAATAACCAACGAAGGTACAGCCCCAGGCGCCGTCCTTGCCGTTAATCAGCGCCATGCGCTCTTCCTTGCCCTGATCCCGGCTGTCCAGATTGTAGCGCCGGGCCAGGGTAATGGCGGCGGGACCGAGAAACGCGGGGTTCAGCCCCACCTGGGGGCAGGCGGCATAACAGAGGCCGCAGTTGATGCACTGGGAAAAGCCATGATAGGCGTCCATCTGGGCCGGGGTCTGCCGGTTGGGGCCCTGCTCCACGGTTCTGTCATTGCCGATGATATAGGGTTTGACCGCCTCGATACGCTCGACGAAGGGCGCCATGTCCACCACCAGATCCTTTTCAATCGGGTAGTTCTCCAGTGGCGCTATGTGCAGCTCGTCATAGTCGCGCAGAAAGGTCTTGCAGCCAAGTCTAGGCTCGCCGTTGACCATGAAGCCGCAAGAGCCGCAAATGGCCATGCGGCAGGACCAGCGAAAGCTGAGGCTGGGATCGGCGTGGTCCTTGATGCCGTTCAGCGCATCCAGCACCGAGGTGGTGTCGTTCCAGGGCACCTCGTAATGTTCGGGATGCGGCGCCTCGTCCTGCTCCGGGTTATAGCGCAGTATGGTGATGCGTTTCTTCTGGCTCATGGGTGTTGTTCTCCCTGTTCGCCGGCGGCACCATAGGCACGGTTGGCGGGGGCCGAGCGGGTAATGGTGACCGCGCTGTATCGAATCTCGGGGGCGGCGCCTTCCCGGTAACAGGCCACGCTGTGTTTGAGGTAGTTGGTGTCGTCCCGCTGCCGGCAGCTCTCATCCAGCCGCTGATGGGCCCCGCGGGACTCCCGGCGTTGAATGGCGCTGTGGGCCATGGCTTCGGCCACATCCAGGCTATAGCCGAGTTCGATGGCACCGAGTACATCGGTATTGAACACCCGCCCGGTGTCGTGAATGCGAATGTGGCGATAGCGCTGTTTCAGCTCGGCAATCTTGTCGATGGTGGCCTGCATCAGATCTTCCCGCCGGTAGATGCCGCAGCCGGCTTCCATGGCCTGCCCCAGCTCGTCGCGCAGTGTGGCCCAGTTTTCTTCTCCCTGGCTGTTGCGGATTTGTTCAAGCCAGCCTTGAATGCGCTGCAGGCCGGGTTCCAGGACGGCGGCGTCCACTTCCGGACGTTCGCGGGCGATACGGGCGGCGGTTTCACCGGCCAGGCGGCCACACACCAGCAGCTCGGCCAGGGAGTTGGAGCCCAGCCGGTTGGCGCCGTGCAGGCCGCTGGAGGCGCACTCGCCGATGGCGAACAGCCCGCCGATGCAGGTTTTCCCCTGCTGATCCACTTCTATGCCGCCCATGGTGTAATGAGCGGTAGGGCGAATGGGAATCGGCTCTTTCACCGGATCCACGTTGACGTAGGCTTTGGCCAGCTCGCAGATAAAGGGCAGCCGCTCCTTGATTTTCTGCTCACCCAGGTGGCGCAGGTCCAGATGCACCACTTCGCCCAGCGGGTGGCTGATGGTGTTGCCTTTTTGCAGCTCATGCCAGAACGCCTGCGACACCCGGTCGCGCGGGCCCAGCTCCATGTATTTGTTGCGCGGCTCGCCGAGTGGCGTGGCCGGCCCCAGGCCGTAGTCCTGCAGATAACGCTCGCCGTGGCGGTTGAGCAGAATGCCGCCTTCGCCGCGGCAGCCTTCGGTCATCAGAATGCCCGATCCGGGCAGGCCGGTGGGATGATATTGCACGAATTCCATGTCCCGCAGCGGCACTCCGTGGCGATAGGCCATGGCCATGCCATCGCCGGTAACGATGCCGCCGTTGGTATTGTAGCGAAACACCCGGGCGGCGCCGCCGGTGGCCAGGATCACCGCTTTGGCACGGATTTGTACCAGTTCACCGTCGGCGATGTTCAGTGCCACCAGCCCCTGAACGCGACCGTTATCGACCAGTAAATCGAGCACGAAATATTCGTCGAAGCGTTGGATCTGCGGGTAGCGGGTCGAGGTCTGAAACAGGGTATGCAGCAGGTGAAAGCCGGTTTTGTCGGCGGCAAACCAGGTGCGTTCGGTTTTCATGCCGCCGAAGCGGCGCACATTGATGCCGCCGTCCTGCCGGCGGCTCCAGGGGCAACCCCATAGTTCCATCTGGATCATCTCGCGCGGGCACTCGGCCACGAAGCGTTCCACCACATCCTGCTCGCACAGCCAGTCGCCGCCGGACACGGTATCGTTGAAATGCTGATCCAGGCTGTCTTCATCCTTGATCACCGCAGCCGCACCGCCCTCGGCGGCCACCGTGTGGGAGCGCATCGGGTAGACCTTGGACAGCAACGCCACCTGCAGTGTGGGATCTGCCTCGGCGGCGGCAATGGCGGCGCGCAATCCGGCGCCACCGGCACCGATAACAGCGATATCCAGCGATAGGGTGTGCACGGTCATCTCCTGAGGTAAGCACGATGGGGCTTCACCTTAGCTTCTATTGGAGCCGATGGCGTTGATATGCATCATAAAGCGATAAATATTGGTGCTGTTTGAAGCCTTTTTTCTCAGGCGCGTTACGGCCATGCCGCAAGCTTGCAAAAATCGCCGGCATTGGCGAGTCTGAGTCCTCTGTCTGTTATTACTGGTGAGTCACATGAACTTCTTGTCCCAGGCCATTGCGGCCCAACCCGAGCCGGACTGGTCGCAACTGCATGCGTTACCCATTATGGAAAACGATGATCCCCTGGTGCCGCTGGGGCTGGTTGCTTCGCCGCTGCGGGTTTATCCGGCCTATTTTCACCTGGGGGTGCCGGACGCACTGAGCGACTGTTACGTGCGCCGGTCGGTGCTATCCCGCCTGCAAAAGGCGGCCCGGCTGCTACCGGCCGGCATCGAGCTGGTAGTACTGGATGGCTGGCGCCCGTTCTCGGTGCAGCAATATCTGTTTGATACCTTGTCTACGGCCATGCGGCTGCATCATGCCGGTGAAGGGGATGCCGAATTGCTGGTGCGTATTCGGCATTTCGTGGCGCCGCCCAGCCGCGAGCCCGAGGCTCCCAGCCCGCACCTGACCGGCGGCTCGGTCGATGTCACCCTGTGTGACGGCGAGGGCAACTGGCTCGATATGGGCACCGAGTTCGACGATATCAGCCCCTGGTCTTACAGTGCCGCCTTCGAAGCCATCGGCAAACCGTCTCCCCGAGAGGGCGACGTGATCGAAAACCGCCGTCTGCTGCACAGCGTGATGACCCACGCCGGCTTTACCAACCTGGCCAGTGAATGGTGGCATTTCGATTACGGCAATCAGTCCTGGGCCTGGCACAACCAGGCTCCCGAGGCGATGTTTGGTGCAGCTTCGCTGGTGGCGCTGGATCAGCGCTGGTTGCGGCAGGTGGCGAACTTTGTGCAATGAACACCAGAACCGAACATTCGTTGGGCCCCACCGGGCTCCCGATGTGATCCTGTGACGGTTTACCAGCCGTAACCGGCCGTTTACGGCGCGATGTGTCTCGCTCATGTCGATGGCCGGCTTCCGCTATTCAGTTGTAACAGTGTGATAACTATCACGTTTACGAATATTTTATTCGCGCTGAATAACGAACTTTTTTACGTATTTTTAAATAAAAATGCGTTTCAGGCGCGAAGCTTTGCGACCTGATTTTCTCGCTTGTCATGTTTTAACAACGACTTACGCCCTGCCGAACGCCTCGACATCACAGAGGCGTGGTAATTCGAATGAAATGTTATTCATATGATCCAATAGTGTTGCCGAAAGGATTAATAATTCTAATGGCCTGTGTGGCTTGTGTTAATGACGAGAGCGGAGTATTTTTCTCCACACTTAACGGTTGAGCATTGTTTAATCGTTAATCAATAGCCCATAGAGGGAATGTTCTGCTGATGCAGCGCGGTTTAATCAGAACAAAGGACGTTATATGAGTGACCTGGTTAATGGCATAAATAGTTATATATGGAGCTTACCCCTGATTTATCTGTGTCTGGGGGTGGGCTTGTACTTCTCGCTGCGTACCCGCTTTTTGCAGATCCGTCATATCAAGGAAATGGTACGGCTGATGTTTAAGGGTGAAGCCTCGCCCGCGGGTATCACTTCCTTCCAGGCGCTGACATTGTCACTGTCCGGCCGGGTAGGTACCGGTAACATCGCCGGTGTGGCGACCGCCATCACCTTCGGTGGCCCCGGCGCCGTGTTCTGGATGTGGATGGTGGCCTTTTTTGGAGCCGGTACCGCCTTCGTGGAATCGACCCTGGCACAGATCTACAAGGAAAAAGACGACAACGGCCTCTATCGCGGTGGCCCGGCCTACTACATCGAAAAAGGCCTGGGCATGAAGTGGTATGCCTGGATCTTTGCCATCGCGACCATTATCGGCTGCGGTCTGCTGTTGCCGGGGGTTCAGGCCAACAGCATCGCCTCCGGTATCGAGAATGCCTTCGGTATTTCCACCTCTGTGTCTGCCGCCGTGGTGGTGGTGCTGCTGGGGCTGATCATCTTCGGTGGCGTCAAGCGTATTGCCCACTTCACCCAGATAGTGGTGCCCTTCATGGCGCTGGGCTACATACTGGTGGCCTTCGTGATCATCATCATGCACATCGAGATGCTGCCTGACGTGGTCGGTCTTATCGTCGGTAGTGCCTTCGGTATGGAAGCCGGTTTCGGCGCCATTCTGGGTCTGGCCATCGAATGGGGTGTGAAGCGTGGCATCTACTCCAACGAGGCCGGTCAGGGTACGGGTCCGCATCCGGCGGCGGCGGCCGAGGTGTCTCACCCGGCCAAGCAGGGTCTGGTGCAGGGCTTCTCCGTGTACGTGGATACGCTGTTCGTCTGTACCGCCACCGCCTTCATGATCATCATCACCGGTGCCTATAACGTCATGGGCAAGGCGGGCGAGGTCATCGTCGAGCAGCTGCCCGGCGTGTCGGCCGGCCCGGGTTATACCCAGGCGGCGGTAGAGTCGGTGATGCCCGGCTTTGGTGGTACCTTCGTGGCGGTGGCGTTGTTCTTCTTCGCCTTCACCACCATTCTGGCCTACTACTACATTGCCGAAACCAACGTGGCCTATATCAACCGTCATATACATCGTCCCTGGATGATCTTCGTACTCAAGATCGCCCTGATGGCATCCGTGGTATACGGTGCGGTTAAAACGGCCGAGCTGGCCTGGGGCCTGGGCGACATCGGTGTGGGTATGATGGCCTGGTTGAACATCGTCGCCATTCTGCTGCTGCAAAAGCCGGCGCTGATCGCCCTGAAAGACTATGAGGCACAAAAAGCCCAGGGGCTGGATCCGACCTTCGATCCGATCAAACTGGGTATCAAGAACGCCGATATCTGGGTCAAGGACAAGAACAGGAAAGCCAAAACCGGCACCATTGCCGATGAGGTATTGGACGACGTCGAGGCAGAACGCGGTTAAGGCAACCGAAATCGCATTGCTGCAAAGGCCGGGCGTATCGCCCGGCCTTTTTTATTCTGGTCCCGCGGCCCCGATGGGACTGG
The DNA here is from genome assembly GCF_039539745.1 of Oceanisphaera sediminis. NCBI lineage: Bacteria > Pseudomonadati > Pseudomonadota > Gammaproteobacteria > Aeromonadales > Aeromonadaceae > Oceanisphaera > Oceanisphaera sediminis. The sequence goes on along the minus strand of NZ_BAABDS010000023.1, from coordinate 24,097 downwards.
CTCCATGTAGGCAGCCGGGTTGCACCTATACTCGATAATCGATAACGTTTTGATAACGGCAATAAAATTTGCCAATTCACCTGTTAAGGAGACGCCCGATGGACAGTTCAAATTCTCTGTGGCAAACCGGTTGGTACTGCGATGGCCAGTGGCGCACCGGCGAGCGCCATTACGAGGTTTACAATCCAGCCAGCGGCGAGCTGTTGGCGAAGGTTGCGAAGTGTGGCAGCGAAGAGACACAAGCCGCCATTGCCGCCGCCGAGCGGGCCTTTGACAGTTGGCGCCATACCAGGCCCAAGGAGCGAGGCGCCATATTGCGCCGCTGGTATGAGCTGATGATAGAACATCAGGATGAACTGGCCACGCTGATGGTGCTGGAGCAGGGCAAACCCCTGGCCGAAGCCAGGGGCGAGGTAGCCTATGCCGCCAGCTTTCTCGAATGGTTTGCCGAAGAGGCCAAGCGCGCCTACGGCGAGACCATTCCCAGCCCCAAGGCGGAAAACCGTCTCTGGGTAGTGAAACAGCCGGTGGGGGTGGTGGCCGCCATCACCCCCTGGAACTTTCCCATCGCCATGCTGACCCGCAAGGTGGGACCGGCCATTGCCGCCGGTTGTACCGCCGTGGTCAAGGCGTCGGAAGAAACGCCGCTGTGCGCCAATGCACTGGCGGTGCTGGCCGAGCGGGCCGGCATGCCGCCGGGGGTGCTCAACCTGGTGTCCGGCGATGCGCCGGCCATCGGTGACGCCATGATGAGCAGCTCCGTAATACGCAAGCTGTCCTTTACCGGCTCGACCCGGGTTGGCAAGTTGCTGATGAGCAAGGCCGCCGACACTGTGAAAAAGCTGTCACTGGAGCTCGGCGGCAATGCCCCCTTTATCGTGTTCGACGATGCGGATCTGGACGCCGCCATCGCCGGGGCCATGGCCTCCAAGTTTCGTAATACCGGCCAGACCTGTGTCTGCGTCAACCGCTTCTTCGTGCAGGACGGCATCTACGACGCCTTCGTGCAGAAGCTGGCCGCCGCCGCCAGTGCCTTGAGCGTGGCCCAAGGGCTGACCTCGAATGCTCAGCAGGGGCCGCTGATCAACCAGGCGGCGCTGAACAAGGTGGAACAACACGTCAGCGATGCTCTCGCCAAGGGGGGGCGACTGGTCTGTGGCGGTGCACCACACGAGCTGGGCGGCACCTTCTATCAGCCCACCGTGATTGCCGACGCCGACGAGCAGATGCAGCTGGCCCGGGAAGAAACCTTCGGTCCGGTGGCCGCCTGTTTCCGTTTTCACGACGAGGAAGAGGTCATCCGGCGGGCCAATGACACCCCCTTCGGCCTGGCCGCCTACTTCTATACCCGGGATTTGAACCGGGTATTCCGGGTGTCGGAAGCGCTGGAGTCGGGCATGGTCGGGGTAAACGAAGGCATGATCTCCAACGAAGTCGCGCCCTTCGGCGGGGTCAAGGAGTCGGGTCTGGGTCGGGAAGGCGCCCGCATCGGACTGGAAGAGTTTCTCGAAACCAAATACGTCAATCTGGGCAACCTGACCGGCTGACCATCGGCTCTCCGGACACAAAAAGGGCGCGGAACTCCGCGCCCTTTTTTGTTTCATCGCGACACTATTATACCAATCCCACTAAACAAGTGATCTATTTCATTTTCGTATAAAAGTCGAACAAAGGGCCCGCTCCGCCGACTCGCCGTAAACCCATCCCTGGGGGCTCAGCCGCGCCATCCGTGGCGCGGATGGTCGGCTGAGCAGATCCCTTTGTCCTCCTGGATGCAGCAAAGTCGCATGTTGGTGCTGCCTTCGGGCAACTCGGTGTTCAAAAAGAGGCAACAGAGAACGGCTCCCACGACCGTGAAATGCCATGGACGGCATTTCCGAGCCCCCACGGATGGGTTCATGGCGTGTCGTGGGAGGCGGCTGTGTTGCCTCTGATCTGAGGCCTTAATATGATCAGATCATTACTGGACTTGGTATTACTGGCTCAGCAGGGCTTCCATTGCCGCTTCGGCCTGCTCGCCACTCAGGGTGTCGAGGGCGGTCTTGGCCTTGGCGCTAGCCTGTGGCTCTGTGGTGGCAGCCGTTGGCGGTGTTGCCGCCTGTTTGGCGGTTTCCAGCGCCCTGATTTTGGCTTGAGCCGCTTTCAGTTGTGCCTGAGCGGCCTGCAATTCGTCTTGTGCCGACTTGGCCGCTCCCGATGTGGCATCGGGCGCTATTTTGGTCACGGCTGGCAAGGGAAGGGCGGGGGCCTTGGCGGCGGTGGCCAGCGAGAGCGCCGGTGCTGCGTCATCCTGGCCCAGCCAGTCCTGCATGGCCTGGGGCCATACCGCGGCCTTGCCGGTATGAGACTCGGTAAACACCTTGGTCTGCTCGCCGTTATTGAGCAATGCCGCCATCTGGTTGGTTTGAGAGTTCCACACCAGGCTGGCGCGCTCCGACCCCTGCTGCGGATCATAGCGAGAAGCCAGATAAAACAGCGGGCCTTCCTGTTGCAGTTCGCTGGCGGTGCGCAGCAGCTTGACCGTGGTGTCGTAGTTGGGACCGAGCAGGCCGGTCATTCGGGTCTTGATCAGCGGTTGTTCCAACAGGTTGTTGCTGTTGGGATCCAGCCCGACCATGGGCTTGAGCAGGGCCCACATCAACTGGCCCTGGCCCATGGCCAGCAGGGGGGCAACACAACCGCTCAGCAGCAGGGTAAGTGCGGCCACTTTCAATAAGGGGTACAGACGCATCTGATAATCCATTTTAGATAATAAAAACAAGGGTTTACCTAAACGAGTCCAGGCTTGAATCTGGTTGCAAGATAAGGTGCGCGCAAGGTATCACAAATCGATGAAAAAGCAGCCAGGGACACGAAAATAATTCGGCTCATTTTGGCGCTGTTCTTGATGACAACAGCGGGACTCATCATCGCATCATCCCCCGGTTCACCACAGGGTTGCGTCTTCATGAGCCCCCGGCTTCGGGCTTGAATATGCGCGGACAGCGGGCATGATTTTGACGACACTTTCTGGCACTCTGGCCTTTTTTCATGGAAACAAGCGATGAGCACAGTAGTAAGAATGGCCCTGTTGATGTTGAGCCTGATGCTGGCCGGCTGTACCGACTCGACGTCGCGAGAGATCCATCTGCTGAGCGGCGCCAGTCCCGCCGAACTGGCCCGCAATCATCTGGCCGGGGCCGTGCTGGAACAGCAGGGGTTTACCGTGACCGTAGAAGAAGCCCGGCTGGGGAAAATCTGGCAGCGGCTCTGGGCCGGAAAGGCCGACGCCAGCCTGTCGGTGTGGCTGCCGGAGGCATCGGCGCCCTTTGTGGAACGCTTTTTCGAGCGGCTGGACGATCTGGGACCTAGAGACGGCGCGCTGGCGAGTGAGGCCGAGCACTGGCCGGCCCAGGACAGGCCCCATATTCTGGTGCGGCGCAGCCTGGAGCAGGATGCCCCACAAGCCTTTGCTACCCTGATGGTGCTGCGCTGGCAGTCGAAGGATCTGGAACAGATCATTGCCAACTGGCAGCAAGGCGGTGACTGGCAACAGGCGGCCAGCCGCTGGCTGGAAGCCCACCCCGTCGAGCCGAACCCTGCACCCTAGCCTTTAATTCGCGCCCCAAGCCGAGCAGATGAGAGAGGACAGTCTTTTCCCCGGCCTTTATAATGCGGTCACATTTCGTAACAGGGACAGACCATAATGACGACGCTTGGAACGCCTCTTTCGGCGACGGCAACCCGCGTATTGATGTGCGGCGGCGGCGAGCTGGGTAAAGAAGTGGTAATTGAACTGCAGCGCCTGGGTGTGGAGGTGATCGTCGTGGATCGCTATGCCAACTCGCCGGCCATGCAGGTGGCGCACCGTTCCCATGTGATCTCCATGCTGGACGGTGCGGCACTGAGAGCCGTGATCGAGCAGGAGCAGCCGCACCTGATCGTGCCCGAGATTGAAGCCATTGCCACCGACACCCTGGCCGAGCTGGAGCAGGAAGGCTTTACCGTCATTCCTACCGCCCGCGCCACCCAGCTGACCATGAACCGCGAAGGCATTCGCCGTCTGGCCGCTGAAGAACTGGGCCTTGAGACCTCGCCCTACCGGTTTGCCGGTACTCTGGACGAGTTCAAGGCGGCGGTGGCCGAGATTGGTCTGCCCTGTGTGGTGAAGCCTGTCATGAGCTCATCCGGCAAGGGCCAGAGCACCCTGCGCCAGGAGAGTGACATTGAAGCCGCCTGGCACTACGCCCAGGAAGGCGGCCGGGCAGGCGGTGGCCGGGTGATCGTCGAAGGCTTTGTCGACTTCGACTATGAAATCACCCTGCTGACCGTGCGCCATGCCAATGGCACCAGCTTCTGTGACCCCATCGGTCACCACCAGGAAGACGGCGATTACCGTACTTCCTGGCAGCCGCAGGCCATGAATGCGGCGGCACTGGCCGCGTCACAACGGGTCGCCGAGCAGGTGACCGGTGCCCTGGGCGGTTACGGCGTGTTTGGTGTCGAGCTGTTTATTCGTGGTGACGAGGTGCTGTTCAGTGAAGTGTCGCCCCGGCCGCACGACACCGGCCTGGTGACCCTGATCTCGCAGAACCTGTCCGAGTTTGCCCTGCATGCCCGCGCCATTCTGGGCCTGCCCATTCCGCTGATTCGCCAGTATGGCCCCGCCGCCTCGGCGGTGATCCTGCCCGAAGGCCTGTCCTGCCAGACCCGCTTCGGTGGTTTGAACCAGGCGCTGGCCGAGCCGGATACCGAACTGCGTCTGTTTGGCAAGCCGGAGATTAACGGCCGCCGCCGCATGGGCGTGGCCCTGGCACTGGCAAACAGCATAGAGGCCGCCAAAACCAAGGCCAGCGAGTGTGCCGCCAAGGTCAGCGTCGAGTTTTAAGTCGATTTTTTACTGCCCCCGGTATTCAGCATCAGGCGCCCGTTACGGGCGCTTTTTTATTGTGGTACAGGGAGTGGCAGCTGGCTGCAAGATCCCGGTTTGCCTCAGCAAGTGGTGGTGGTCGCCCATGGATTATCCGGCGCCGTATTACGCGGCCTGTACGCCAACCTGGATTTTGCTGCGATATGGCACAAGAGATACCGCAAAACGCCCTCTTTAAGCTCAGCCATGGCCAGATAGCACGCATCGCCTGCGAGTGAGCAGCGTAAAGAGTAAATCGTTAAGGGCAAAATAAAAACGGCGGCTGGGTGAGCCGATAGGGCCGTGATTTACCAGGTACTTGGTGTCTAGGGTTGGCTTTGCCGTGGGTTGCGAGTAATAAACTGAATCGCCTCAGGGCTGAGCTCCCATACTGGTTCGCCGTGGATGAGCGTTATTTTGAGCGGGATTTCATGCCACTGTTCCTGGTATAGAATATGGGCGGTGCCACTATGGCCACCCAACCAATTTCTAGACACTTCAACCTTATCCACACTCAACTCCTGAGGTTGCAGGTTAAACTCCGAGTCTAATGCCCTTTGCAGCGAGGCTTTCACTGAGTGTGCAATCTCGGTGGTGGGTTTGCCACAGGCCACCAGCAGCGCCATTGCCATGATCCCTGTTATCGCGGTCAGCAGACGTTTCATTATGTTTATGTTCTCCTCAAATATGGCAAAGCGGCGGATAAAAGCGCTCCCCGGGCAGAACGCGTTGGCTTGTTACGCCGTGCCAGCCACCGGGGGGCGAAGCTGGCCTGGTCCTGACCATGGCTGTTCTGAACAGCATACGGGTCGCTCATCACCCATCAACCAGTAACAGAGATGGCTCGCTTGAAGCTTGTTATTCGCCGGTATCTTGTTGCCGGGGCGCTTGCCCGTAGGACTGGGGGCTCTGCTTAAGGTCATGGTTAGCGGTGGGGAAGGTGGCGTACAAAAATACCGCCAGCCATAAAAATGCCCCTATTCTCAACCAGTTCGAATAGCCTTTACGCAGCGTAAACCAGGCAAAAATAATCGGTAACATTACGATGCCGGCGCCTAAGTAATGGCCCACTTTGCGTTGTTGTTGTTGTTGTTGTTGTTTTTGCGGCGTATCCGGTTCGGGAATGGAGGCGGCATAGCGTGTTTCTATAAACGCCCGCAAACAGATCACTTGATCAACAATGGCCTGATGCGCCAGGGGCTCTGGGTTGTCTGCTGCTATCCAGTGTTCAATTTCGGCCTTGGTATGCGCAAAATAAGCGACAAAGTCAGGGTAATGCTCATGGTCGGCAAACAGCGTATTAATATCCGTTTTATCGGCTGTTAGCTGCTGAACATCATGGCCATTCACTGCAACAAAGACCGCCACCGCAGCATTCAGATCGGTTTGTACCTGTTCCAGAAAACTCAGGAAGCCCGGCGATTGCAGCTTCTGGTTCTGGCTGTTTGTTTTATCGATATCGAGCCGGGTGTCGATGCCGATGAGGGGGCCGATGGCCGGCTTTTCATCCCGGGGGCTGTGTTCGGTGCTTGGCATATGAATCTCTGTATTAAGTGACCGGGTGGTACAGGGCTTATTATTCAGCTGCAGCATAATAGCAAACGGATGGCATAACAGAGTCGTTTTGTTGCCGGTAAAGGGCGGAGGAGGGGGTAGTCTCTTGTTGGCTAATGGCACTCACCATGCCGGCCTTACCCAATACTTGACTCTCGCCGTAGAGCGCTAAATCACCGCACATCAGCCCCGAAAATGCTAAACTGCGGGCAATTTCTATCCCGGCCGCCGGCCGCTGACAAGAGCACGCTAATAACAATGACCTCCAATATTTCTTCTCTGGCCGGCCTTATCTGGTCGGTGGCCGATCTGGATGCGGTCGCCAAAGAGATCATGCAGCTGCTGGCGGAGGTGCATTCGTGATCGACGTTGCAGCGCTCTGGCAAAAGCTGCTGGCGATCGCCCTAGACGAAGTGGATGGCTGCTGCCGGCGCATCGGGTCGATTACATTAGAGTACCCGGAACCCAGTGGGTAGAAGATCCCGATCAGCGTTTTACCACACTGGACTTGCGGGCTCCCTTGTTACGGCTGATACCCCGGGCATAAGCCACCATACTGGACGACCTTCCCCGCCAGTTCCGCCTGCCAGAGAGTCAGCTGCAGCGTCAGGATATTCCCCTACTGCCACAACGGGTGGTGCGTGAAGTGGTGGTCACAGGGACTATCACATTCACCAGCCGGTACAGATCATCCGTTACAGCAACCGGATTGAAGTGCGCAACCCCGGTTTCTCTCTCAAGCCGGAAAAGCAGCTGGGCGAGCCGGGTTCCCGGCAACGCAACCCCGTGCTGGCGGCCGTATTGTACGACCTCAACCTGGCCGAGACCAAAGGCTCGGGGTCCGTGTCATGCGCCGCCTGCTCAGGGAAGCGGGCCTGAGTGCCCCCTTGTTTGTTTCCGATCGCCAGCAGGAAGACTTTGTGGCGACCTACCTGTTCCATCACTTTCTGTCGGACGACGATCTCGCCTGGCTGGAGCCGTTTCAATCCCTTGGGCTGTGCGATGAGCAACGCTTGGCTTTGCTTTTAGTTCGCGAACAAGGGGCCATCGACAATGCAGCCTACCGGGATATCAACGGCGTTGACACCCTGACCGCCAGCCAGCAGCTGACCCGGCTGTGCCAGCTGAACTTGCTGGAAAAAGGCGGCCAGGGGTCGGGAACCTACTATCAGCCGGGGCCGGGTTTTCCGCCTGTGAATGGCATAGCGCAGCCCGAGGCTCTCGCCGAGGTGACTAATACTGCACAGCTTGCCGACAATGTGGATCAGCAACCACCGAATGTGGATCAGTTACCAGCGTATCCGGATCAGTTCGGTGCGGATCTGGCACAGCTCCAGGCTCACTTGCCGGCTGATTTGCTGCAATCCCTGCCGGTAAGCCCCGACAGGCCGAAATCCGTCTCTTGCTGTTGCGCCTGTGCCAGTGTCGTGCTTTCAGTGCCGAGCAGCTGGCTACCCTATTGGGCGGACGCAAGAAAAACCACCTGATTTCCAGTTACCTGACTCCCCATGATCCAGGAGCAGCTGTTGGAACGGACCCACCCCGACGTGAAAAATCATCCTCATCAGGCCTATCGTTTGTCGGCAGCCGGAGCTCAGGCACTGAAAGAGGGGCGGATATGAGACCTGATGAACAAGTCGCAGCACTGCCGCGACTGTTGAAAACCACATTATTCGAGCGCAGCGTCAGGCAACCGGCAAAAGTCTCACCGGCGGTGAGACAAACCCACCCCAATACCCTGAATGCGATAGAAGGGGAGCAGGAATGAGCGAAACAAATACAGCCGTAAGCGATAAGCTGGAAGCCGTAAGTGGTGTCGCCGGTAAGTATCAGCCTTATCCTGAATATAAGGATTCTGGAGTGGAGTGGTTGGGGGAGATTCCAGCACATTGGGAAGAACTTCCTCTTAAGTATCTCTCCTCGTGTAACGATGACGTTTTACTCGAGACTACTGACCCTGACTTCGAGTTTGAATATATCGACATTGGCAGCGTCTCTGCTGTAAAGGGTATTGCCAAAACAGAGTCAGTGAAGTTCGGTAAAGCTCCATCAAGGGCAAGGAGAGTGGTTAGGAATGGCGATATTATTGTTTCAATGGCCCGTACATACCTTGAGGCTATAGCCCCTATTACCGAGGCTCATGATGGAATGGTTGCATCCACAGGGTTTGCAGTTATACGTCCGAGTCGACTAGACAGTAGCTTCGCAGTGGTTTTGTACAGATGGTCTTGAAGAGGAGGGGAGAGATTGCGCCGTGCGCTACATGGTGCGCTACATTTACAAAAAAAGCGCTAACCCTTTCAGGTTAACGCCTTTTAATTCAATGCCTTAACTGATAGCTATCAGTTCATGCCGTATTTCTTGAGCTTCTTGCGCAGGGTGCCGCGGTTGATGCCCATCATGTTGGCGGCGCGAGTCTGGTTGCCGCGGGTGTACTGCATGATCACGTCCAGCATCGGGGCTTCGACTTCGGCGAGGACCAACTCATACAACTCGGTTACTTCCTGACCATTGAGCTGGGACAGGTAATTGCGCAGGGCCTGATCGACCGAGTTGCGCAGCGGGCGCTGAGTGGGCTGCTCGGAAGTCGGAGATTTAGTGGTAGTAACCAGTGCATCAGAAGTCGTAGTTTGTTCGAACATATTCAGTCGGCTCTTCTTTTGTTCGTTAAGCTATATTCGCGAAATACTGCTCCAACGAGTCGAGCTGGTGCCCGGCCTCGTCGAGAGCGTTGAAATCACTGCGAAAGTCACGGCCCGCATCACTGCCTTGCAGATACCACCCCACATGTTTTCGGGCAATCCTTACGCCCATTACCTCACCGTAAAACGCATGCAGTGCGGCAACATGTTCCCGAATCATCGCCCGCTCCTGGTCCTTGGGAAGCGGTGCGGGAGTGGTACCCTGTTCAAGGTAGTGGCGGATTTCTCTAAAAATCCACGGCCGCCCCTGTGCAGCCCGGCCAATCATGATGGCGTCGGCGCCGGTATAATCCAGTACAAAACGCGCCTTTTCCGGGCTGTCGATATCCCCGTTGGCGATCACGGGAATAGAGACGGCTTGTTTTACTGCTCTGATGGTGTCGTATTCCGCCTCACCCCTGTACATGCAGGCCCGCGTGCGGCCATGCACGGCCAGTGCCCGGATACCGCTGTCTTCGGCGATACGCGCAATGTGCACGCCGTTGCGGTTGTCCGGATCCCAGCCGGTACGAATTTTCAGGGTGACCGGAACCGTTACTGCATTTACCACGGCGCTGACAATCTCTTGCACCAGCTCCGGGAATTGCAGCAGGGCGGACCCCGCCATCTTCTTGTTTACCTTCTTTGCCGGGCAGCCCATGTTGATGTCGATAATCTGCGCGCCCTGGTCCACATTGAACCGGGCCGCCTCGGCCATCAACGCCGGATCTGCCCCTGCAATCTGGACGGATCGGATACCCGTTTCTCCTTCATGATCCATACGCCGAAGGGACTTTTCGGACTGCCACACCCTGGGGTTGGACGACATCATTTCCGACACCGCCATTCCGGCTCCCATGCGCAGGCACAAGGTACGGAAGGGTCTGTCGGTTACACCGGCCATCGGTGCCACCAGCAGGGGGGTAGACAATTTGTAAGGACCAATTTCCATGAGAATACGGCTATCTCGGCTCAGGGTCGCGTATCTTACGCATTTTTTGAGGGGCTGAAAAGGTCACAAATTGAGCGGCGCATAATTTTTTATAAGTCAAGATGCTGGTGCATTTTTTATGCAGTTTCAGGGCACTTCAAGCGGCGGTAATGGCGTTGTTTGTACCGGCCTGCTCTGGTATGGCGTTCGCTCTATGGATGATTTTCAGCGGGTTTATCCGGGTATCGGCCAAATGTTCCCATTTGGTTCCACAACGCCGAGGTTTGTACAGCCATGAAAAAGGCTCCCGCAGGAGCCTTTTCGATTTGCATGGGGGCTTATTGCTTTACGCCGCCGAGTCGGGCCCAGTCTTCGCGCAGCTCGGGGTTGTCCATGTTGAACCACTGAGCGTACACCTGGTTCAGACCTTCGGCCTGGCTTTCCAGAATGCCGGACAGCGCCAGCTTGCCGCCGGGCTTGACCAGGCTGCTGATCAACGGCGACAGCTCCTTGAGCGGGCCGGCCAGTATGTTGGCGACCACGATATCGGCCTTGAGCCCCTCGGGCTGATCCTGCGGCAGATAAACACTCAGCCGATCGGCCACGCCGTTACGCTCGGCGTTGTCGTGGCTGGCCTGCAGCGCCTGAGGATCGATGTCGATGCCGATCACTTCCTTGGCGCCCAGCTTGAGCGCCGCCAGCGCCAGAATGCCGGAGCCGCAGCCGAAGTCGATCACGGTTTTATCGTTCAGATCCTGGCCGTCGAGCCACTCCAGACACAGCGCCGTGGTGGGGTGGGTGCCGGTGCCGAAGGCCAGGCCCGGATCCAGCATCACGTTGACCGCGGTGGGGTCCGGCACGTCACGCCAGCTGGGGCAGATCCACAGCCGCTTACCGAAGCGCATGGGGTGAAAACTGTCCATCCACTCGCGCACCCAGTCCTTGTCTTCCAGCTGTTCGACCTTGCAGACCAGATCCTTGCGATAGAATTTCTTCAGAAACTCGATGATGGGCGCCGGATCGGTTTCGGCATCAAACAGGCCTACCACGACGGTGTCGTCCCACAGCAGGGTTTCGCCGGGCAGAGGTTCGAATACCGGCTTGTCTTCGGCATCCATGTAGGTCACCGACAAAGCACCGCGACCCAGCAGCATGTTGCTGACCTTGTCGGCGGTTTTTTCGGTAGCGTTAATGCGAATTTGTATCCAGGGCATGGCGAGGCTTCATCAAACGGTAAAGGGAGGATTCTAACATCGCAGCGCTTCGGTGTCCTGTTGGCGGGCAGCGGTATACAAAGCGGTTAGCTATAGGCCAGTCCCCAGAGGCAACACAGGCGCCTCCCTCGACACGCCATGAACCCATCCATGGGGGCTCGGAAATGCCATCCTTGGCATTTCACGGTCGTGGGAGCCGTTCTCTGTTGCCTCTTCTTGAACACCGAGTTGCCCGAAGGAGGTGCCATCAGATGACTCTGCTTCATCAGGGAGGACAAAGGGATCTGCTCAGCCGACCATCCGCGCCATGGATGGCGCGGCTGAGCCCCCAAGGATGGGTTTACGGCGAGTCGGCGGAGCGGGCCCTTTGTTCGACTTTATCAGTCAATCGCGACCGAACAGCCGGCGTACCTCGGCAGTGGGCGGCGCGGTCAACAGCGAACCAAGCACATAAGCCAGGCCCGACAGGGTCAGGCTGGGCACGATGGCGTGCAGACCCACCAGCTTGATGCCAAAGCTGGTCAGCAGGCCGTAGCAGAGGGCACCGGTCACCATGGAGGCCAGGGCGCCGGTGGCGTTGCCGCGCCACCAGTACAGGCCCAGCACCAACGGCCAGAAAAAGATGGCCTGCAGGGCGCCAAAGGCCAGCAGGTTGAGCCAGATAATCATGTCCGGCGGGCTCAGCGCCGCCCACAGCACGACCAATCCCAGTACCAGGGTTACCAGTCGGCTGGCGCGCTTGATGGCGGTGGGCGAGGGCGGGGTGCGGCTCAGGTAGTTGAGGTACAAATCCTTCACCAGGGTGGCGGAGGCCTGAATCAACTGGGAGTCGATGGTCGACATGATGGCGGCCATGGGCCCGGCCAGAAACAGCCCGGCGACGATGGGCGGCAGCACCGTCAGCATCAGGGTCGGCATCACCTTGTCGGGCACCGTCAGCTCGGGTACCAGCACCCGGCCCAATGCACCCGCAAAGTGCATGCCGAACATCAGCAGGGCACCGACCAGGGTACCGATGATAATGCCCTTGTGCATGGCGCCACTGTCCTTGTAGGCCAGACAGCGGATGGCCGAATGGGGCAGGCCGATGACCCCGAAGCACACCAGTACCCAGAACGACAGCATGAAACTGGTGCCGAGAAAGCCGTCCGGACCGCGCGGCTCGACCAGGCCGGGATCGATCTCGGCCAGGGCGCCGAACATGGCACCGGCACCGCCGCCGGCATGCAGCACGCCGGCCAGCAGCACCAGGGTGCCCAGCAGCATCAGCACGCCCTGCACCGCATCGGTGATCACCACGGCTCTGAAGCCGCCAATCAGGGTGTAAAGCAGTACCGTGGTGGCGAAGATGACAAGGCCGCCCTGATAAGGCAGGCCGGTCACGGTTTCCAGCAGGCGGGCGCCACCGATAAACTGCACCACCATGGTAGCGACAAAGGCGGCCAGCAGGCCCAATGCCGCCAGTATCACCACCAGGGAGCTGCGATAGCGGGCATACAGCATGTCGTTGATGGTGAGCGCATTGACCCGGCGGGCAATATGGGCGAACTGCTTGCCCAATACGCCCAGGGTCAGCCAGACGGTGGGCACCTGTATCATCGCCAGCAGCACCCAGCCCAGCCCCATGCGGTAGGCGGCACCGGGGCCGCCGATAAAGGAAGAGGCCGAGGCATAGGTGGCCACCATAGTCATGGCCAGCACAAAGCCGCCCATGGAGCGGTTACCGAGAAAATAGTCCTGCACAAAGCTGCCCTGTTGCGGGCGGCGGCTCAGCCAGAAGCCGAGCCCGAGCATGGCGCACAGATAAATCACCAGCGGGATCAACAACTCAAGATTCATGGCTGCTCTCCGGGACCTGCTGGTTACCTTGTTCGGGGCCGTCCAGCGCCACGGTTTTGAAGCTGTAACGCACCATCAGCACGCAAAGCACGACAAACAGCACGGGATTGAACAGACAGCTCAACACAAACCACAGCGGCCAGCCGGCCAGCATGAACGAGGGAGGTACCGCGTAGGCGCTCAGCCACCAGCCACCCATATAGAACACCGCCAGCGCCACGCTCAAGGCGGCTTCCCGACGAGCGATGGAGACAATATTGGTCATCTTTGATTTCTCAGAAGAAGGGGGCCGGAGAATACCAGCGCGGGCTTGCCGGAATCAATGCGCACAGCCCGGTCTTGGGCGGCGGCAGGGAGGATACGTGATCCCTGCCGCCGAATGGCTGTGTCAGTTGCCGAAGTCGTCACCGGCGGCGGCCACAAAGGCCAGTTCGACCAGGTAGCGGGGGTTGGCCAGCTCGGCCTTGACGCAGGCGCGACTGGGCGCGGTGTCGGGTTCAAACCAGGCGTCCCATACCGCATTGAAAGCGGGCAGGTCGGCGAAGTCGGTGAGATAAATGGTCACCGACAGCAGGCGCGTCTTGTCGCTGCCTATCTTGGCCAGGGCCTGCTCGGCCTGGGCGAAGATCTGGGCGGCCTGACCCTGAACGTCGGCATCGAGATCGGCCTCGGGCACCTCGACAAAATGGGCGATGCCGTTGAACACGGTAATGTCGGACCAGCGTTGGCAGGGGTTGATGCGATGGATTGTCATGGGGTTTCTCTTCAGGTGGGCTTTGAGCCGTTATTCTAACGGCAAACAGGAGCGAGAGAAAAATGCAGTTACCACAAACAAAAACGGCGCCCGAAGGCGCCGTGTTAAAGCAGCGGTGTCTTACAGACCCAGCTTCTTCTCGAGGTAATGAATATTGGTGCCGCCATTGCGGAAATTTTCATCACTCATGATTTCTTTATGCAGCGGTATGTTGGTCTTGATGCCGTCAATGACCAGCTCGTTCAGGGCGTGCGTCATGCGGGCGATCGCGATATCGCGGTTTTCGCCGTAGCAGATCAGCTTGCCGATCATGGAGTCGTAGTAAGGCGGAACCTTGTAACCGGCATAAATGTGCGAATCCCAGCGAACGCCCAGACCACCCGGAGAATGGAAGCGGGTAATTTCGCCCGGGCTGGGGATAAAGCTCTTCGGATCTTCGGCGTTGATCCGGCACTCGATGGCATGGCCACGTACAATGACCTGCTCCTGAGTGATGGACAACGGCTGACCGGCGGCAACGCGCAGCTGCTCCTTGATCAAATCCACGCCGGTGATCATCTCGGTCACCGGATGCTCTACCTGAATACGGGTGTTCATTTCGATGAAATAGAACTCGCCGTTTTCATAGAGAAACTCGAAGGTACCGGCACCGCGGTAGCCGATATCGACACAGGCCTTGCAGCAACGATCGCCGATGAACTTGCGCATTTCGTTAGTAATGCCCGGAGCCGGCGCTTCTTCCACCACCTTCTGGTGGCGACGCTGCATGGAGCAGTCCCGCTCGGCCAGATGAATGGCGTTGCCCTGACCGTCGGCCAGAATCTGGATTTCGATGTGGCGCGGGTTTTCCAGGAATTTCTCCATGTACACCATGTCGTTGCCGAAAACGGAACCGGCTTCGGCCTTGGTCATGACGATGGATTTTTCCAGCTCGCTTTCGTTACGCACCACGCGCATGCCGCGACCACCGCCGCCGCCGGCGGCCTTGATGATCACCGGATAACCGATGCGCTTGGCAATGGCGGCGTTTTTCTTGGCATCGTCACCAATGGGGCCGTCGGAACCGGGGACGCAGGGCACGCCGGCTTTTTTCATCGCCGAAATGGCGCTGACCTTGTCACCCATCAGGCGAATGGTGTCACCACGCGGGCCGATGAAGACGAAGCCGGACTTCTCGACCTGGTCGGCAAAGTCGGCATTCTCGGCCAAAAAGCCGTAACCCGGGTGAATGGCCACCGCATCGGTCACTTCGGCCGCGGCGATGATGGAGGGAATGTTCAGGTATGACTGATGGGACTGGTTGCCACCAATACAGATGGACTCGTCTGCCAGCAGTACATGCTTGAGCTCACGGTCGGCGGTGGAGTGCACCGCAACCGTTTTGATCCCGAGCTCTTTACAGGCGCGCAGGATCCGCAGGGCAATTTCACCGCGGTTGGCGATGACTACTTTATCCAGCATGGGAATTCCTTATTCGATGATGAACAGCGGCTCGTCGAACTCGACCGGCTGGCCGTTGTCGATCAGAATGGCCTTGATCACGCCGGATTTGTCGGCTTCGATCTGGTTCATCATCTTCATGGCTTCAACGATGCACAGGGTATCACCGGCGTTCACGGTCTGGCCGACTTCGGCAAAGTTCTTGGCACCGGGGCTGGAGGCACGGTAGAAGGTACCGACCATGGGGGAGCGCATCACATGACCACTAACGGCCGGCGCGGCGGCTTCTGCAGCAGCCGGAGCCGGTGCAGCGGGGGCCGCTGCAACCGGTGCCGGAGCGGCTTGAATCTGCTGGTACTGGGGCTGTACGGCCTGGCCGGGGTTACCGTAACGGCTGATGCGAACGGACTCTTCACCTTCGGAAATTTCCAGCTCGGCGATGCCTGATTCTTCTACCAGTTCGATCAGTTTTTTGATTTTACGAATATCCATGAGCGTTCTCTTGTTATGTTAGTACTGTGCTGAGGGGTTAACGACGGGCCAGATGGCGTGCCGCCGCTTCCAGGGCAAATTCGTAACCATCGGCGCCGAAACCACAGATCACGCCGGTCGCCTTGTCGGCCAGGTAGGAATGATGGCGGAAAGGCTCGCGGGCGTGCACATTGGACAGATGCACCTCGATAAAGGGGATATTCACCCCCAGCAGGGCATCTCGAATGGCCACGCTGGTGTGCGTGAAGGCGGCAGGATTGATAATGATGAAATCCTGCTTGCCATAAGCCTGGTGGATGGCGTCGATCAGTTGATGCTCTGCATTTGATTGCAGGTGGCTGAGTTCGATATTGCGCTCGGCTGCCTGTTCGGTCAGGCGGGCGACAATGTCGTTCAGGCTGTTCTGACCATAGATGCCGGGTTCGCGCTGACCCAACAAATTTAGATTGGGGCCATTCAGCAACAGAATTCGGAACTTATCGGTCATTGTGCAGCAATCCTCGGCAATCTTGCGGTGTTCACATCGAGCAACAGGGAGCCTAGCCGTTTTTACCCATTTCTGGCAAATAAAATCGTACGGCTCGACCCAGACCGGTCAATTATAGTGATTTCGTGAAAATTGGCAGCAATTTACTGGTCTAATCACTGATTGCAGGTTAAATCCCGGTAACAGGCGGTGTATTTCAACACCGGAGGCGGTCGGGAGCCGGTTGCCAAGGCGTCGGGCAGTCTGTTTCAACCTCGGGTGCGACGGCTTCGGTCCTTAACATGTCATTGCATTACTATGGCCGCGCGCGGCCAGTTACCCCGTTTAGTGCCCCTGTTGTCATTCCCGAGAAGAAGAAAGTCCATTATACCAATCTGGAAAACTAACTGATCAACTTGGCTTCACGGTAAAGGTCGAACGAAGGGTCCACTCCACCGACACGCTGAACCGCATCCCTGCGACGCTCAGCACATGACGTCCTGTCATGTGATGGTCGCTGGAGTAGAACCCTTCATCCTTCCTAATGCTGCGGAGTCGCCTGTGGATCGACCTGCAGACAACTCGGTGCCAAGAAGAGGCAACAGAGAGCGGCTCCCGAGACCGTGAAATGCCAGGATGGCATTTCCGAGCCCCCATGGATGGGTTTATGGCGTGTCGTGGGAGGTGACTCTGTTTCCTCTCGTCTCCAGCTTTAAAATAGATCATATTTTTATTTAGATTGGTATTAGCCCGGCTTGGCCCGGGCGTTGTCCTCAAATAGAAACGCCGCCCGAAGGCGGCGTTTAATCAAGGCAGTCCGGATCAGGCGACGCGGCTGCGCTCTTCGATCAGACGGTCAACCACCGCCGGATCCGCCAGGGTCGAGGTATCGCCCAGGGTGCCGGTGTCGCCGGTGGCAATCTTGCGCAGTATGCGGCGCATGATCTTGCCGGAACGGGTCTTGGGCAGGCCTTCGGCCCAGTGGATGATGTCCGGAGTGGCGATGGGACCGATTTCCTTGCGCACCCAGTCCTTCACCTCTTTGTGCAGTTCGGCGGTCGGCACTTCACCGTTGTTGAGGGTGACATAGGCATAGATGCCCTGGCCCTTGATGTCGTGCGGTACACCGACCACCGCCGCCTCGGCGATTTTCGGGTGCGCCACCAGTGCCGACTCGATTTCGGCGGTGCCCATGCGATGGCCGGATACGTTAAGCACATCGTCCACCCGTCCGGTGATCCAGTAATAGCCGTCTTCGTCACGACGGGCGCCGTCACCACTGAAGTAGGTACCGGGGAAGGTGGAGAAATAGGTCTGCTCGAAACGGTCGTGATCACCGAAGATGGTGCGCATCTGGCCGGGCCAGGAGTCGAGGATGACCAGGTTGCCGTCGGTGGCGCCACTCAGCACATTGCCTTCGCCGTCCACCAGCGCCGGCTGCACGCCGAAGAAGGGGCGAGTGGCCGAGCCGGGTTTGAGGTCGGTGGCGCCGGGCAGCGGGGTGATCAAAATGCCGCCGGTCTCGGTCTGCCACCAGGTATCGACGATGGGGCAGCGCTCGTCACCAATGACCCGGTAATACCATTCCCAGGCTTCCGGATTGATGGGCTCGCCCACCGAGCCCAGCACGCGCAGGCTGGCGCGGCTGGTGCCTTCCACCGCCTCGTCACCCTTGGCCATGAAGGCACGAATGGCGGTCGGTGCCGTGTACAGAATGTTGACCTGATGCTTGTCCACAATCTGGGCCATGCGGTTGGTCTTGGGATAGTTGGGGATCCCTTCAAACATCAGGGTGGTGGCGCCGTTGGACAGCGGGCCGTAAAGCAGATAGCTGTGACCGGTGATCCAGCCTACGTCGGCGGTACACCAGTAAACATCACCCTCGTGGTAGTCGAAGATGTATTTGAAGGTCATGGTCGCATACACCAGGTAACCGCCGGTGGTGTGCAATACGCCCTTGGGGGTGCCGGTAGAGCCGGAGGTGTAGAGAATGAACAGCGGATCTTCGGCGTTCATTTCGGTGGGCGGGCAGTCGGCGCTGACCGTGGCCGTGGCTTCGTGCCACCAGATATCACGGTTTTCAAACCAGGCCACATCGCCACCGGTGCGACGATAGACGATAACCTTGCAGTCTTCGCTGACACCGGGTTTGGCCAGGGCGGCGTCTACGTTGGCCTTGAGCGCCACCTTGCGGCCGCCACGCAGACCTTCGTCGGCGGTGATCACCACTTTGGCATCGGAGTCGATGATGCGGCTGGCCAGGGCGTCGGGTGAAAAACCACCGAATACCACCGAATGCACGGCACCAATGCGGGCACAGGCCAGCATGGCCACGGCGGCTTCCACCACCATCGGCATATAGAGGCTGACCACGTCGCCTTTTTTCACGCCCTGGGCTTTCAGTACGTTGGCAAAGCGGCATACCTGCTCGTGCAGCTCACGGTAGGTGACTTTCTTGTCGTCATCCGGGCTGTCGCCTTCCCAGATGATGGCGACCTCGTCCGCCTTGGTAGCCAGATGACGATCGATACAGTTGGCGGACAGGTTAAGAGTACCGTCTTCAAACCACTTGATACTGATGTGGCCGGGATCGTAAGAGGTGTTCTTGACCTTGGTATAGGGTTTGATCCAGTCGACGCGCTTGCCCTGCTCACCCCAGAATTTATCCGGGGACTCGATGGATTCCTGATACATGCGTTGATAACCCGCATCGTCGATCAAGGCATTCTGGGCAAATTGTGCCGTGACTGGATGAACCTTTACTTCACTCATTATTCCGCTCCTTGGTGTAATCATCTTGGTGTAATACCAATCACCCCTGGTGTGATACTCGGTAACTCACGGGGCATAACCAATAACCATTGTGTAACAAGGTGACGCAGATGGTCGCCATGCTCAATTAGACTTTCGGCTAGCAGTATGACTATTACTAGCATAATTTGCCGGGGATGTTACCGGTTTGTATCGCAATATCATCGCGAATGGCGAGGTTTGTCCCTGTCCTGGTTACAGTAAAAATTGTTCGGCAAAGTAGATGACGATCAGGTAACGCACCGACTTGCCGATAAAAACCAGCAGGGTGAACGGCAGCAGCCGCACTTTCATGATGCCGGCGATAAATGTCAGTGCATCGCCGCCCACCGGTGCCCAGGCCAGCAGCAGCGACCAGACGCCGAAACGTTGAAACCAGCGTTGGGCCCGCTCCAGCTGTTTGTCCTTGACGGGAAACCAGCGTTTGTGTCGGTAATGCAGCAGATTGATGCCCAGCCACCAGTTCACCACCGACCCCAGGGTGTTGCCCACGCTGGCCAGAGCCCACAGCAGCACGGCGGCATCGGGCTGGCGGGTCAGCACCGCCGCCAGCACCACCTCGGAATAAAAGGGCGCTATGGTGGCGGCAAGCAGGCTGCTGACAAAGACAATCAGGTAATCAAGCATGGCAATCAATCATAGAGTCGCTCGGGACGAGCGACACGGGCCAGCCCGACCAGGGTGCGAAAGATGGCTCTTTGATGACCGAGGTAGGACAGGTATTCCGGATGCCACTGCACCCCCAGCATATAGTGCTCGCCCTGGTGTTCGATGGCTTGTACGAAGCCGTCCAGATCCCGCGCCGCCACCGCCATCCCTTCGCCCAGCCGGTCTACCGCCTGATGATGCAGGCTGTTGATGCGCCAGCGTTTTTGGCGAATGATGTCATGCAGCCGGCCCTGACCACAGCCGATGGCGGTTTTGCGCGGCAAGGGGGTACGGCGGTTGGAGGTACGGCGGCGCAGCGGCCGTATATCCGAGTGCAGGGAGCCGCCCAGCACCACGTTGATCAGCTGGGCGCCGCGGCAGATGCCGAGCAGCGGCAATTGCGTGTCCAGCGCATGCTGGATCAGCTCGATTTCAAAGGCGTCCCGCTTCGGGTCGGCCGGTGCCTTGCCGGTATCTTCGCCATAGAGGGCGGCATCGATATCGTCGCCGCCGCCGATGATCAGCCCCTGCAGCTTGTCCCGCTTGTGGGGCCGAAAGGTGGACGGCGTCAGTCGCAATGCCCGGCCGCCGGCCAGACGAATGGCCAACCGGGTGGCCCACCAGGCCCAGGGCAGCCGGCTGTCGGGGCCGGTCACGCCAATCAGCGGAGCCATGGTGTCACCTTGTTTGCCCAGGGATCGAGAAAGTCGGGCGTCAGGCTGTCCAGGTGGGCGGCATAATGCCGGCACACCTGTTCCAGCCGACGTTCGTCGTTGGCCAGCATTTCCACCTGCAGCCAGCCGGACCAGGCGTGCGTGAGCGACCAGTGCGGATTGTCGATATCGGAGTTGGGCAGGCGGTAGTGCAGGGTCGGCCGCTTGTTGACCTTGTCGTCCTGCACCGCCTGTTGCACCAGGGCTTCGTCGTGCCAGGCCAGTATCGGCAGCAAGTCCAGCGAGCGATTGCGACTGGGGTTGGCGGCGAGATAGTCTTCACTGAATTGTGGTAGGTCAGGCCAGTAGTCGAGGTCGATCACCTTGCGGCTGTAATCGTTGGTAAAACCGCGGATATAGGGCGACAGCTTGCGGGCGGCGACTATGTCTTCGCGCTGCGCCAGCCAGTCATGCAGGCAGAGATAAGCCTTGAAATAACGCAGCAGGGTGTTGGCGTCGGTATCGGGTAACTCGGGATTCAGGTGCAGGCCAAAGGCATAGTGCAGGGCGTGGCGGGTGCCCTTGGCGCCGTTGGTGCGCAGCCGTTCAAACAGCGGCGTTAATTGCTCGAGTCGGGACAGTGGCAGTGGTGGGCTGACCAGCTCCAGCGGCACCAGCTGAAACGCCAGCGTGCCCAGTAGTTCGGTGGCCGCCTGCTCCAGCTCACCCGGCGGCTGCTTGAGCTGAACCCGGGCCAGCCGCTTGAGGTAATCGAAGTCCAGCTCGGCGCGAAAGGTGCCGAGCGGGGTATCTATTTCAATTTCGTATTCAGACTGTTGGCGCAGCTGGCCATTCAATTGTTCGGCCACCAGGGCGGCCAGCCGGGGCAGGGGCAGTCCGTTGAGTTCCAGCTCCACGCCGAGACGCCGTTCCTGGCCAGAGGCCGTGTGTCTGTGTTCGGGTAAGCGGTAGGTCATGGGTAAGCTCCTGTCGGTTAAACTACCTCTTTATGTCAGCTCGGCTGTTGCCGCCACCAGTAAAGTGCAAAACCGGCCCAGCTCAGGGCCAGCAGCAACCAGGGCAGCCAGGCCGAGACAGGAGACGCGGGTACCGGTTCCTGCTCTATGGTGTCGTCGTGGTCATGGGACTCTTGCTGGCGAAGCTGCTGCTTTCTGGCCTTGTCGGCGGCGCGAGCGCGGGCCTTGTGTTGCTTCTTGTATTCTTCAATGCCTTTTTGAATGCCCTGGGTGATCAGCCGGGTCTGCTCCTTGGTCTGCCCCGGCCGCTGCGTTGCCCTGGCGATGCGTTCGGCCTCTTCCTGGGTCTGGGGCGAGGGGGCGGTTTTCCGGTTTTTGCTGTAAGCCATTATTGGGCCACCATTACTGCGCCACCGTTATTGTGCGACATTGTTGAGATAATGAATATCCATGCTGAACATGGCAAGCAGCAGGCTGGCGGCGGCGGCGTAGAAGCCGAATGAGTCCCGCTGCCGGCAGGTGCCGGCGAAGGGCGGCAGCCAGTCGATCAGCAGCTGATTGGCCAGTTCCCGTTGTTGATCCAGCAGGGCGAGGCGGTCGCTTTCGTTGTTGGCGTCGGCACCGGCAATGGCGAGCGTGGCCATCATTTCCAGCTGGTTGCAGGCGTTGAGCGGGTCGTCGTCCTCCAGTCGGGTACCGTGCTGATGCAGCAGTATGCTCATCAGCATCATGGCCTCGTCTTCCGGCTGGGCCAACGAGGCGGTATCGAGCAGCGAGTCCTCGGCAAACAGCTTTTGGTAGTGTTCACTCAGTTCGACTTGGGGCTCGGTCAGCTGCAACACCCGGCCGGCCTGCCGGCGAAAGGTTTCGGCGGCATCACGCAGCGGGTCCAGCGTGGCCAGGCTGTCGAGAAAGGCATGCATGTCATAACCCCCGAACTCGCGGATTTCCTCGTCGACCAGCGGGGCCGCAAACAGGGCGGTAAACCAGTGATAAAGCTCTGCTCTACGGTGCGAGGTCACCATGAAATCTTGCATATTTTCCTCAACGACAGGGTGGGGGCCGGTCGGCTTTGCAGCCTTGGTTCCGGCTAAAAACCTCTATTCTATCGGGTTTAACAGCCAGATCTACCCTGGTTGGCGGTGAATCGATGGGGATTAAAGTGTTGCTTAATCTTAAACTTTTTGTAAAATTTTCAACTTAAAGATAAATAAATGTTGTTAACTGAGGTATCGGGACTAGGCCGGACCCGGCCTAAAGGGTAAACTCGGGACTTCAGTGAACACCCCCATGTGAGTCAGGAGAGACGGATGTTAAAGCGTGACATGAATATCGCCGATTATGATCCTCAGCTGTGGCAGGCCATCTGTGATGAAACCCAGCGTCAGGAAGAGCATATCGAGCTGATTGCTTCCGAGAACTACACCAGCCCGCGCGTCATGCAGGCTCAGGGTTCCCAGCTGACCAACAAATATGCCGAAGGCTATCCGGGCAAGCGTTTCTACGGTGGCTGTGAATATGTCGACATCGCCGAAGAACTGGCCATCGAGCGTGCCAAGCAGCTGTTTGGCGCCACCTATGCCAACGTGCAGCCGCACTCCGGCTCTCAGGCCAACAACGCCGTGTTCATGGCGCTGGTCAAGCCCGGCGATACCGTCATGGGCATGAACCTGGCGCACGGTGGCCACCTGACTCACGGCTCTCCGGCCAACTTCTCCGGCAAGATGTACAACATAGTGCCTTACGGCATCAACGAAGCCGGCACGATCGATTACGAAGAAATGGAGCGTCTGGCGGTCGAGCACAAGCCGAAGATGATCATCGGTGGTTTCTCTGCCTTCTCCGGCATCGTCGATTGGGCGCGCATGCGTGAAATCGCCGACAAGGTCGGTGCCTGGTTCCTGGTGGACATGGCCCACGTCGCCGGTCTGATTGCCGCCGGTCACTACCCAAGCCCCATCGCTCACGCCCACGTGGTCACCACCACGACCCACAAGACCCTGGCCGGTCCTCGTGGCGGTCTGGTGCTGTCTGCCGCCAACAATGAAGAGCTGGAGAAGAAACTGAACTCCGCTGTCTTCCCCGGTGGTCAGGGTGGCCCCTTGATGCATGTTATCGCCGCCAAGGCCGTGGCCTTCAAGGAAGCGATGGAGCCCGAGTTCCAGGAATATCAGGGTCGTGTGCTGAAGAACGCCCAGGCCATGGCCGATGCGTTTCAGCAGCGTGGCTACAAGGTGGTTTCCGGCGGTACCTACAACCATCTGTTCCTGCTCGACCTGATCGACAAGGGCATCACCGGTAAGGAAGCCGACGCCGCCCTGGGCCGCGCCTTCATCACCGTGAACAAGAACGCCGTGCCCAACGACCCGCGCTCTCCGTTCGTGACCTCCGGTATTCGTATCGGTACCCCGGCGGTAACCCGTCGTGGTTTCAACGAAGCCGATGTACGCGAACTGGCCGGCTGGATCTGTGATGTGCTGGACAACATCAACGACGAAGCCACCATCGCCCGCGTAAAAGAGCAGGTGCTGGACATCTGCCGTCGTCACCCGGTTTATGCTTAAGAGCTAGGGACTAGGGACTAGGGACTAGGGACTAGGGATCGGGGACTGGTGTTCCCGGTCCCTTTTTTCATCCCCAATCCCCAACCCCCAACCCCCAACCCCCAACCCCCAACCCCCAACCCCCAACCCCCAACCCCCAATCCCCAATCCCCAATCCCCATTCCCCATTCCCCAATCCCCAATCC
>NZ_BAABDS010000022.1:0-22455 GCF_039539745.1 Oceanisphaera sediminis | reverse complement strand
CACCAAACGAGTCTGAACGGCGGTTCTGGAAAAGCTCTAAAACCGTGGCCACTTTTTGTTGACCACTACACACGGCCTCTCGCAGAACGGTACGTGAACCTCTCAATTCATACCGCTCCCATCAGGCAAACGCTCCTACCATTCCTGCCCGCCAGTGGGCAAACAGACGCGGATTCTGCTGCACGATTCCTTCCAAAAACCGGCCAGCACGAATCTTGTGGCGACGCAGCGCTTTGTATTTTCGCCGCGCCCACCTCACCAGGGTTTTGTTGATGTGTCGAAACACAGCATACAGCGCCGATCTGTAATATCGGCCATAATAGCCGAGCCAACCGTTAATTATCGGATTAAACCAGCCCGGAATCTGGGCTATATTCAGGTCCGTTCGACTGCGTACCCTCAACTCTCTGATCTTCCTTCGCATTGCCTTTTGCGCAACCTTGCTCACTGCGGGGGTGAAGCTGACAAACAAGCTGTTTCGCTTGCTGTTCTTCACCAGCCGACGTCTGAATGTGTAGCCCAGAAAGTCGAAGCAAGTGTGTTCATGGTTACCTTTTCGGCTGCCGTCTTTACAGTAGACAATCTTGGTCTTCTCGGGATGCAGCTCCAGCCCACAAGCCTCGAAGCGTTCGCGCAGTCGCCAACATATGACGGGCCTCGGCTTCGCTACGGCAATGCACTAACCCATCGTCGGCATACCGGCACCACGGAACTCGAGGAAAGTGCTTCTCCAGCCACTTGTCGAACACTGACAGTACAGCGCATTCGGCGCCACCACAGCCCCTTTTAAGTTGAGCACATCCAGCATCTCCCGGACGGTCGTGATTTCGCCCTTCTTGGATGAGGTGGCTTTCTGAGTCAATACCAGGCCGTTTTCGGTATCGTAGACGGTGACCAACTGCACTGCCTGGGCAACGTTGTTGCGATAGGACCTGCGTAATACCTTGCCGTCGAAGGCAATAATGGGTTTACCGCGATGGGTCCTGAGCTCGTTGACCCAGTTTAGCAATGCTTCCAGCAAGGACTCGATCACCACGCAGTGGAGAATACACGCAATGGTGTATCGATGCGGAATACCATAAGTAAAAGGGACGGTACTCAGGGCGAGAGCATGAAAAGAGCCAGATCACACTTTTCGAACGTTCATCTTACCTAAAGATGGCGATCAAGCTTGTTTGGCCACCGTTCCACCTTCAGAAATGTGATCTAGATTCATTCGTGCTCTCACCCTAGGACGGTACTGGCGTAACCAGTCAGCTTTGGCATCGCCATATGTTTCAATGTCTTGCCAGCCCTCAGCACCAGCCATGATGACGCTGATAACCAGGAACATCCACCAGATCATGCTTACGGTTGATGTCCGAGCGGGTTTCTTAAAAAAGAGTAAGGTGTTCAATCAGGGTCATGATCAGGCTCCTCCGGCCAGAGGAGCTAATTAGATAACAGGCTATACGTCTGCTCGAATTTCATTAACAAAGTATGTCCCCGCCCTCGATCCATAAGCCGGTAAAACTAAAAATAAATATCTTTCTAATTCGGCATTATTCTTGGAACCGTACCGTAAATCGTTTATCCTCTTAAATAACCTGATGGGGTATATCTGTCATTTAAATGGAGCTAGTTTATGGGACTGAGTGGCATAAGTGCATCACAACTTCTTATTTTGGCATTAATCTTATTGCTGTTATTTGGATCAAAAAAAATACGTGGACTGGGAAGTGACTTGGGCAGTGCCATCAAAGGATTTAAAAAAACCATAAAAGAAGATTAGAAGCAATAAAAAAGGAAACACTAAATAATTTTAGATGTGAGCATCTCTTTATCATTACCTATTACTAACCAAATACTCATTATTCTTAATATCAACGGGGTAATCTATATCCAAGGTCACTCCAGGGTCGTCAACTTCAACCCATAGGCAGCTTTTAGCATAGCGCTGAAACAATTCTCGCGCTCCATTCTCTCCTTTAACCTGTTGTAACTCCGCCCAAAAATCACGGCCAAAGATAACCGGATGCCCTAACTGACCTGTATAATGGGGACGGATAATTTTCTCTGCTGCCGCACAAGTGATTAATTTCCGGCATGTCGCAGGCAAAAGCCATGGCATGTCACCAAGAAAAATGGCTGCAGCCATTCCGTG
The DNA here is from genome assembly GCF_039539745.1 of Oceanisphaera sediminis. Taxonomy (NCBI): domain Bacteria; kingdom Pseudomonadati; phylum Pseudomonadota; class Gammaproteobacteria; order Aeromonadales; family Aeromonadaceae; genus Oceanisphaera; species Oceanisphaera sediminis. The sequence continues at coordinate 20,312 of NZ_BAABDS010000022.1, read as the reverse complement.
GTCAGTTTTAAGTATACAGAAAGCATCTGCAATACTACTGCCCAAACCACCATCGGCATGAGGAGCTCGTATTATCTTCACTTGCCGTAAGTACGCCGGAAATAGTAATACCTGTGGGTCATCCGTTTCTTTCAAGACCACATAAGTGGTTGAAAAATTTGGAATGACTACGGATAGAGTTCGGTTTAACAAAGTGCAGCCGCCCTCTAAATGTATCAATCGTTTATCCGATCCAAAACGTCTTGCACGGCCTGCCGCCAGCACGACCGCTATCACATCGCCATTAGCTTCCTCCATAGGTCTTTCCATATTATTTCTCTCTACCATAATAAACTCGAACGATGTCAGCCATCACTGCCAGTGCGATTTCTGCCGGTGTTTTGCTACCAACATTCAATCCTATTGGCATACGAATACGAGCTATATCCTGTTCGTTAAGTCCACCCGATCGGCGTAATCGTTCAGCCCTAGTTAAAGAGGTTTTATGAGAACCCATAACCCCGATATAAAAAGCAGGGGTCTGTACAGCATCAATCATAGCCAGATCGTCAATACGTGGATCATGAGATAAAGCTACTATGGCTGTTTGAGCATGGCAACCTTTCCGCTCAAGATATAAGGATGGTAATACCGGTTGAACATTAATACCCGGAACATCAAAGGTTGCCAACACTTCTTCCCGAGGATCACAGACAATGACTTCAAAACCCAGTGTTCTAGCAAAATCAGCACAAGCAACGGAAACCGGAGAAATACCGGCAATCACAAGTCGACGCACGGGGCCGATTCTGACTCGCACCGTCATCCCTAACCTTTCTATCCGAGGACCTTCGCTCTCGTCCGGAAAAAGGCTGATTTTCGCCGTTTCCAGGTTGATTCCCCGGATACAACGCTGCTGCCCTAACAACGCCTGCTGCAAGTGGTACAAATGCTGTTGATGCTCTTCGGTAGGTAGCAAACGTTCTACCAATACCTCAAGCACTCCACCACAGGGCAGCTTCAAGCGCTCCTTGTCTGTATCATTGTCACCATAACGAATAATCTCATTGGCAGAGGAAAATCTTCCTGCCTGCAACTGCTCCAGAAAGTCTTCCTCTACACAGCCGCCGGAGAGAGACCCCACATGCTGGCCATCCTGACGGGCGACCAGCATGGCTCCTGGCGCACGAGGTGAAGATCCATACGTAGCCAGAACAGTACATAACCAAATGGTGTTTCCGGCATTACTCCAGCTTAGCGCATGATCAATAACTTCGAGATCGAGATGCTGCATAATCACTGCTTTCCTCTAGTGGCGTCCGTCACTTCCAAGTGAGCTGTCATAGTGCCTTATAAAGGCTATAAACCCAACCCAGACAGATTCCAAAATACCCGATCATTGATAACGTCATATTTTTAAATGTGACAACATCCAAAAAAAGTAGTGAGCTAAAAATAAATGACTACCCCAGATCTTGGTCATTTAAAAAATGACCAAGATTAATTTATTCATTGATACCAAGCTAACATTTGATTTTTAACGTTTAAACCACCCTGACAATACAGCCCAAATCAGTTGGATAAGACTTAACTTTGCACCTTTAGAAGGATCGATCGCTTCGCCTTTTAAACGCTTCGCTAGGTTATTCACAAACATACGAGTAATGGCACTGGCAAAACTCTTGATAAGGCCGCCTCGGCTGAATTGTGACAAAGCACCAGATACTTCCCAGCTAGCCTCCAGCTCCAGCCAGCAGCTATTGTCCCCATCGGGTATAAGATGAAAATGAAGCGTACCTTTTGCACCAGAGCCGCTACGGGCATCTTTACCCTCTCCTTCAAACCGCCCTTCATGTTGCTCATCATCAAAGATAAAGCGCCCGTCTCCTTGGAATTTGGCGCTAATAGCACCGAATGATGCCTCCATCTGGATTTTTAATTGCTCACCTTTGTGTTCCAGTAATGTTGCTCCCGGTACGCAGGGAATCACCTGTTCCACATCTCGTAGCAGGGACCATACTTCCCCTTCAGAATGCGAGAGCTTAACTTTTTCAACAATGCTATTGTCACCACCTTCACCAGCGGTACTCTTGACCACCGTATCCACTTTACCAGTAGTACGTTCAAATAATGGTAGCTCGCCCTTGTATTGGCTTTGTGATGCAGGCTCGGGTGATGGCGTAATAATGAATTCGTCACGCCGGCTCAACACAGACATGACCGCATTCACAATCCCCTGATAGCCAGTACAACGACACAAGTTACCACTCAGCGCGACTCTTACCTGCTCTTCCGTACTAGCCTCACCACGTTTAACGATGTCATAGCTAGACACCAGCATTCCTGGTGTGCAAAAACCACATTGTAAGGCATGATGCTCACTAAAGGCATCACGCAGCGCCGCCATAATGGGATCGTCATCATAGCCTTCAATGGTTCGAACCTTAGCACCCTGGCAAGACTTAGCGAACGTAATACAAGAACGGGAAGGTACGCCGTTTATTTCTACAGTACAGGCACCGCAAACACCTTGTTCACAACCTAAGTGAGTCCCAGTCAGGTCCATTTTTTCTCTCAGCACATCCGCCACACTGATGCGGTCTTCTGCCGCTGTGGTGAAGGAGTGGCCATTAACCTCGAGACTGACCAGCTCGAGTGTATTCTGATTGCTCATCATTTACCCCTTAGCTGCTGTAAAGCCCGACGTATTGCAGTAATACAAAGCTGCCGACGATAGCTTGTCATTCCTTCAAGAGAAGGTGCTATTGCCTCTTCTACACTATCCATTGCGGACTCGGTCCCCCTGGATGAAAGGATATCCGCCAGAGTTTCCTGCAGTTCGGGAGGACCATCCAGCGCTCCCAACACAATACGGGCATAGCCTCGTTCGGGGTCGATAACGACCGTGCCGGTGGCCTCGGAAAACTCGCCGACCTTACGGCAGCATTTATAATATCCCCAGCGAGCGTTAGCACTAAGTCGGGGAACCCACACGGATTGAATCATTTCTCCGGGCTGTAATGCGGTCATAAAAGCTGCTTGCATAAATTCTGCGCTTGGAATACTTCTCTCTCCCTCTGGGCCAACCACCTGAATCTGGGCATCCAGCGCCACCATCACATTCACCCAATCGGCTGCTGGATCGGCATGAGCTAAGCTGCCACCCAAGGTACCCCGGTTGCGCACCGCGCGATAGGCTATACCTCCAGCAACATGACGGAGCATGCCATTGCTTGCATCAGGAACCAGACCATCTTCAAATTTTGCATGACAGGTGGCCGCACCGTAACTGATCCCTTTCTTGTCTTCTTTTATTTGCTGCAAAGCTTGAATGGTCGTAACGCCAACTAGGGTTTCCGGGCGGGCAAGACGCAGATTCAGCATAGGGCCGAGTGACTGACCACCACCAATATATTTAGCATTCGCAAGCTGCTGCAATGATGTCGTCGCATGCCTCACTTCCACGCACGAGACATATTTAAACTGCACGGGCTTCATATGTCTTCTCCTGCTCCTCGATTCGGTATTGATCCTCTGCACTCTTCAAGGCCCGCAAGATACGTTCGGGAGATGCAGGTGTTTCATTTATCTCCGCTCCCAGAGAGGCAATAGCGTCATTGATCGCATTGATGATTGCACCGGCAGGAGCAATCGCTCCCCCTTCACCAATCCCTTTGATACCGTGGGCGGTATAGGGAGACAAATGGACTAGGTGCTCGATCCGAATTTTAGGTACTTCGGTCGCGCCGGGGAGAATATAGTCGGCCAGAGTTGACGTCAGCGGCTGGCCCTTGGCGTTATAACGCACTTCTTCATAAAGAGCTGTGCCAATTCCCTGAGCAGTGCCACCAATGGTCTGACCTTCCACGATCATGGGGTTTACTGCCTGTCCGCAGTCCTCAACGATGGCGTAATCGAGGATATCTACCTTTCCGGTGTCGGTATCAACAGCCACCACTACGGCATGAGTGGCATAAGAGAATGCACCGCTATCGACCTTGGGCTTGTAATATCCGGTGGCTTCAAGACCCTCAATAAGTCCTCCTACCGGCAGCTTGTTCGGGTGCAGAAACCAAGCATCTCCCAGCTCATCAAAGCCTAGGCTACCCTGGGGGCCATGTGCACGTGCATCTGCTATGGTGATATCCTGTTCGGAGCAGCCCATCATGCCGGCCGCCAACCTCTTCAGTTTATCTACCAGTAACGATGAGGCCTTGGACACGGCGCCTCCTGCCATCACCATTCCTCGTGAGGCATAGGCCCCGGTTGAGTAAGGTGTGGCACTAGTGTCGCCCAGAATAACCTTGATGCGCTCGATGGGGATGGTGGTGAGTTCGCTCGCCACCTGACCCAGCGTAGTCTGAATGCCCTGCCCGATTCCGTTTATCCCGGCTCTTATCTCCAAGCCACCATCGGCAGTCAACCTGGCTGTGGCGGTTTCATAACCAGGTACTAGTGGTAGGCCCCAAGCAGCAAATACCTTGGTGCCATGGGCTGACTGTTCGGTAAAGGTGGCAAAACCAACACCAATACGCACATTCTTCTGACCACTAAACTTCTGGCGTTCTCTGCAAGCGGGAAGGTCGATCATTTCAACAGCTTTTTTCAATGATTCCGGGTAGTTGCCACTGTCAAAATGTTTGTTCGTCACGTTGTCATACGGCATATCCTCTGTGCGGACTAGGTTCTCCGCCCTCACTTCCCAGGCTTCTCGACCCACTTCTTTAGCTATTGCATCTATAGTGCGCTCAATGGCAAAACATACTCCCGGGCGTGCTACCCCGCGGTACGGACAGAAAGGTGGTTTATTGGTCGCTGGAGCCAATATCTTGCAGCGGTAATGATCAAATTTGTAAGGCCCCGGGAGGTTTCCTCCGGCCTGTGCTGCTTCTATTCCCGCAGTAAAGGGCCATACCGAGTAGGCACCGATATCAACCGCCACTTCTGCATCAAGACCAAGTAGCCGACCACGCTTATCCGCATAAGCTTTGATTTTATATCGGTGCTCCCGAGTATTCGCTCCGGCCACCAAGTGCTCCCTGCGGTCTTCGATCCAGCGGTAGGTCGCCTTGTGGTTCAACGCCAGCCAGGCAATTGCCACTTCTTCAGGCTGTAAAATACACTTATAACCGAAACCACCACCAACATCGGGAGCTATAACTCTAATCTTACCTTGAGGTAGGTCTAAGCACTCAGATAACCCGGTACGGATCAAGTGAGCGACTTGAGTGGAGGTATATATTACCAGCTGATCTTCTTTTTCGTCCCAATGGGCAACAATGCCCTTCCCTTCCATTGGGTTCATTACCTGACGTGCCATGCTATATTCACGTTCAACAATGACGTCGGCAATACGTTCTAATTCAGAGGGATCCTCACCTACTTGAAAATTTAGGAACAGGTTGTCATCCCAATGCTCATGTACTCTGGCTGCATCTGTTCGCATCGAAGATTCAATGCTGGTAATTGCCTCAAGTTCTTCAAGGTCAACCTCAACCCCTTCAACCAGGTCTTCGGCTTCTGCCCTGTGGGCCCCAATGCACATGGCGATGGCCTCACCCACAAAGCGAACTTTATCTTTTGCTAATACCCACTGTTCAGAATCACGGTAACTGGGCAGGCTAGAGTCGGCCCTGATGGCCTTAACATCTGTCATATCCTCACAGGTAAAGACGCGATCCTCGGCACCGGCCGGCTTGGTAATCCCTTTTATCCTTGCGTGTGCCAACGGGCTGCGTAAAAAGGCAACATCTTTCATTCCCGGAATACGAATGTCGCTAACATAACGCCCTTTCCCCAAGAGAAGACGCTTGTCCTCCACTCGTCGTACACGAGCTCCAATACCACTTTTGTTCATAAGGACTCCTATCCGAACGGGCTTCCTGCATGACAGAAAGCCTGGGTATAAAATTTAGTTTTATTAGAGAAGTAGCTGCGCCCGGGCATCCAAGAAACGCATTTCACTAAGTTCAGTGTACGGTCGTACAGTGCTCATAAAGCTACTCAATGATGCATATACCTCTCGTGTCAGGCTATCTGTATCCGCTACTCCCTGAATGACTTGCTGAGACACTTTGCCCAGATGTTTCAAAGTCGGATCATCTAGTAAGCGGAAATCAACATTTTGTTCCTCTTTAAGTACTTTTACCGCCTGAGCATTTTTCGTGACAAATTCGCTAAGCACCATCTGGTTGGCCATGGCATTAGCTCCGGTCACAATTTCTTGCAGATCTTTATCTAGAGAGTTCCAGGCGTCCTGATTAATGAAGCAATCGAGAACCGCACTCGGCTCCATCCACCCTGGCCAGTAGTAATACTTAGCTACCTTATGCAGACCAAAAGCCATGTCGTTATAAGGTCCCACAAAATCGGCACCGTCTATCACACCTGACTGTAACCCCTGGGGTACGTCACCCAAAGGCATTTGCACAGGCACCCCGCCGATCTCGGTCAGCACCTGGGCGCCAATACCACTACTGCGGATCTTCAGTCCCTTGAAATCATTGATGGAGTTCAACTCTTTGTTATACCAGCCCGCCGCCTGAACGGAAGTATTACCGCTGGGAAGGAATTTAACTCCCAGCTGGCCGTATACCTTATCGGCCAGAGCTTGACCTCCACCATAATGAAGCCAGGCATTCTGCTCTTGCGAGGTCAACCCGAAGGGTATGGGAGAAAAAAATTGAACAGAAGGCTGCTTCCCTGACCAGTAGGCTGGGTATCCATGCCCCATATGTAAGGTGCCATCCGCAACTGCATCCATCACCTCAAAAGGTGAGACCAGATCACCGGCTGCATAGAGTTTGAGCTCAAGTCTGCCATTGGATGCCTTGTTGATGTAGTCCGCAACTATTTGGGGACCAGTTGAAAGTAGGGGGGAATTCTTTCGCCAAGTCATTTGCATTCGCCATTGCTTGATTCCTTTTGCAATAGCAGGTGCTCCAGCAAGGGTTGCCCCTGCTGCCAACAATCCCAATCCAGCACCTTTCAATATAGAGCGACGTTCCATGGTAAACTCCTTTTATCTAACTCAAGTTTTACTCATTCTGATACCAGCCAAGCTATATGAGCTGTCATGAATTAAGTAACTTAGGTAACCACATCACCATTCCTGGCCAGAGCCATATTAACACTCCGGCAAATAGCTGAATGGCAACAAATGGCACTACACCACGGTAAACTGTGGTTAACTTCAGGTTATCCACTACTCCCTGCAGGTAGAAGATGGCAAAGCCGAAAGGTGGGGTAAGGTAACTGGTTTGTAATACTAGAGCTGCAGCGATACCAAACCACAAAGGGTCTACACCCAGCATCAGCAATGGTGGACCAAAAATCGGAATAACAATAAAAATTATCTCGAAGGTATCAAGCAGGAATCCAAGAATGAACATCATGCCAAGTACGAACAGCGTCGCGCCAAGGGCACCTCCTGGAACTACTTCCAACAGAGACGCAACCATCTCTTCACCGCCCAGTATGCGAAATACAGCGGACAGAATGGTGGCACCAATCAACATGGTATAAATCATCACACTGATCAGCATCGCAGAACGGGCCGCTTCCCCCAGCTTCCTCTTGTTGAATTTTCCGCCACACAAGGCAAGAGCCAGTGCACCAACGCCACCTAGCGCTGCCGATTCAGTGGCGGTAGCAATTCCGGACAGAATGGAACCGAGTACCAATGCGATCAGCAACAACGGAGGAAACATGGCAAAGATCACATTTCTCATCAATGATTTGCGATCTTCATCAGACATTTCCAGTGGTGGACAGTTTTCCCGGTTTTTCAATGCCACAAACAACATCCAGGCAGTATAGAGGCTGACCAGCAAGAATCCCGGCACTATCGCCGCGGCGAACAGGTCAGTTACAGTTAGCGGATTACCGTCAAAAATTCCCATACGCAGCTTGGCTTGGGTATTGGCATCCTGCAGCATTACGCCCAGCAAAATCAGTACGGTAGAAGGAGGGATAAGCTGTGCCAATGTACCAGAGGCACATACGAGTCCACAACTTAAGGACTCCTTGTATTTGGCACGCCGCATGGCCGGGATACTGATCAGCCCCATGGCCACAACGGTAGCTCCGACGATACCTGTGGATGCTGCCAGCATGGCGCCGACAAACAAAACTGCAAAGCCCAATCCACCACGACGCCCGCCAAACAGCTGCCCCATTGTAATTAGCAACTCTTCTGCCAGCTTAGAGCGCTCCAACACGGTTCCCATAAATACGAACAAAGGCACAGCCAACATGGTTTCATTGGTCATAATACTAACTAGACGGCCAGGCAAAGCCCCCATCAGCGCCATGTCGACTTCACCAAGAGTCGCTCCCAGCAAGGCTACCAGTACTGATACACCGCCCAGAGTTAGCGCGACCGGAAAGCCACTCATCAGTCCCAAGACCGCACCGGCGAACAATATAAAAACCAATAGTTCAGCCATGATTAACTCCTTTTTGGCAGAAATTTCCTTTTACTTTTTCCTTATCGTCTCCCCTGACTTTTGCAGATAAGTACTCTCCCGACTCACGGGGTCTGGGAGTTTTAATAACAAGGATGGATCTGAGTATCATGCTCAATCCCTGCAAGGCCAGCAGTATACAGAATCCCCCGATACAGCTTTTCAGCAGATACATGAAGGGCAGGCCATTGATGGTGGGGGAGCCTTCCAATTGAGACCATGAACGATAGATGGTCGGCCAACTCTTGACGGCAATGACCCATAACATCGGATATAACAAGACAAGGCTACCAAACAGATTGATCCATGCCTTGCCTTTTTCACTCAGCCGCCCATAAAACAAGTCAACCCGAACATGTCCTTCCTGCTGCAGCACCCAGGCAGAGCCCAGCGTAAACACCATGGCATTCATCCAGACTGCAGCTTCGGAAAGCCAGGGAAAGCCGATTCCAAACATATATCGCAAGATGGCAGTGATAGCAGTCAGGAAAACAGTGAGAAGCAAGCCCCATTTGAGAGCCTCTCCAAGCCTATGGTTGAGTCCGTCGATCATATCTACGGTATATTTTATTAACATTACGCAATCCTCCTGATCACCATATTCAGGCTCTCCATTGCTAGTAACGAATGACACCTGTACGCGTTATCCAGCCCCATACTGCCTCCTTGTATTTGGGTACATCCTTCTACGTGCAACCTTCAGGCGACTCACGTAAATGACCATATAATCAGTACACTGACTATGTTAATATAACCATCTCTACCGCACAACAGGAAAGTACAAAGGAATAACATGTGAATAACAAAAAATGGTGATTTACTCTTAGGTATATAAAAAACAGCATAAAAAATTACCATATCAATATGCGGTGGAGTTTGATTCTGTTTTGTGTTAAATGATTGAAAAATTAATCATAATTTTAAAGATCTATATGAACAGCGTTAGCTTGGGTGTGCAGCCAGGGCGAGAGCGTGAATAGAGCCAGATCACACTTTTCGAACGTTCATCTTACCTAAAGATGGCGATCAAGCTTGTTTGGCAACCGTTCCACCTTCAGAAGTGTGATCTAGATTCATTCGTGCTCTCGCCCTGGGTGTGCAGCCCAGTGAATTGCTACAGCCCCTGGAGGCGGAGATCATCGAGAAGAGCTGAACTCATTGAGGAAGCGCCAGCGATTCTGTAGTCGAATGAAAATCTGTCATGCTGGACTCTAGGTTGTTGCTGAAGTGATAAAAATAACAGGGTAAAATGTAAACTAAAGTAAAACCATCTCGACCATGCTGGAATGAGGATAGCCACACCACTGAAACGTAAATTCATCATGTTCCCCCGAAAAAGAGACCATATCATCATGGTACTAACAGGGTAACCTGATGAGGCATAGCACTCGGATACACCATCAACCGATTCAATGTAAAAAGGAACTATAATGCAGGATATTTTCAACGAAACATCAAAATTACCCAATGCAGAACTGAGAGATACCCTGCCACTATGGAGGCGCCCCGGATTTCTGATCAGGCGCGCGCACCAGATTCACCAGGCCTTGTTCCTAGAAGAATGTTCAGAGTTCAATTTGACTCCGATTCAGTATGGCGTTCTGACAGAGCTGTTCGACCACCCCGGTCCGGATCAGATTACTTTGGCCCGAGAACTTGGTATCGATCGCACCAATGTCGCAGATGTACTGCAGCGCTTGGAAAAACGGGGGTTCATCGTGCGAAAAACCGCCGAGCACGATAGACGCATGAAGCTGGTCAGTCTGACCAGTGAAGGAAAAGAGGTTCTTATGGCTATGTTTGACTCCATGAAAGAGTCTCAGAAAAAGCTCATGGCTCCTTTTTCAGAAGAGGAAAAGGCCACTTTCATAAGCCTTTTGCTGCGGCTGGTAACGGAAAACAACCACCTTGGCCGTACTGATTTCAATCCTCAAACAAGAATAAAAAAATAATAAGACTACTGGTATGCAAGTGATTACATGCCAGTAGTCCAGTTCATTTTTATTGTTAAACCGGATAAACGAGTGAGTTATCTAGCAGCAGGTTATCGTAGATACAGATCCGTTCTTTCAGCTTGAGCGCCCCCCCTTCAACTACAAAAATATCGTTATACTTTCCAACCTGGTGTAGCGTTGACTCTGGGTTATCATGCAGTGTCTGCATCAAAATATAGTTCGATGACGACACAATTTGGTTATTTCCCACTTGCTCAACCACTGTATTACTGATGAAATGTCTCAGATAGCGAGGTGCGAACATCGCAGTGTTGGATATTGCTAAAGCCCGATCTTTTATCATGGACAGCCTCTCACAATAAACCAGACCGACCGGGAGGTTTCGCTCAAAATTTTCTCGTGAAGTCACCTTATAGATGGCATCATTCGAGAAGAATGACGGCCAGTCCATCAAATCACCATCATCCAATACTTCTGCATATTTAGCATTGAACTGTGCTATCGCCACGTTCAGCTCTGACAGGTCTTTTTCTTTTAACATTTGTTCGATATTCTTCATGTTCCCTCCGGCTTCCGCTCAAGAAATACCCAATTTTTCACGCCATGCTTTATACATGCCCCGTATTGCGGATTCCGAAATAAGGGTATCTGCGGTGCCGGTTTCAGTTTCAGGATCCAGTGCCACTAAGTGTTCTCCGGATACAGAGCGTTTCATGCCATCCTGAACAAATTTCATCGCCTCGTTATCTTCCAGCCCGAGGAAGCCGGCTGGTCCCATCAGGTTACCCTGCCGAAGTCTGTGACGAGTCATCTCTTCGCTATCGCCTTCGAACCCGAACATAGTCCAGTTCATCACCATTTCATTGGGCCCATTGGGCACAATCTGCCGCACACCCAGAGTGTTCAGCTCTCGCTGCACAATAAGATTTGGCCATATGGTCGACATGGTCACACTCCAGGGAGAGTCGAACTCGGGTACCAGCTCCAGAAACTCGCTGGATTCCAATGAGAAATCGTCACGATACGATCGCATTTCTTGGCGTGCTTCGGAGCTGACAGTGTCTCCGTCTGCACGTGCAGAAGCCATAACCCCGTGCAAGCCGGAGGGGTCAGACAGCATCATGGACTTGTTGCCTGCCACCAGTAATCCGAAAGTGACCAGAAAGGTATGCAGCAAGGTCGCATGGTAAGGGTCTTTCAGGTTCTCGTGATATAGCTTCCAGTTACCCGGCAGGGTGTTTTTATAATAACCCAGCACCTTGAGCGGACGTCCGTCAAAGGTAGCATCAAACTCTGCTAACACCTTTTCACCCAAGTACTCCTCGAGTGTCGGCATATTATCTGAAAATGACGCAAAAATGACACCGCGACGGGTAGTAATATGCAGCTTGGTCAGCCCATGGTCACAATTTTTGAAGTCTTTGGACATGCCTCCTTTGCCATCCACTCCCCGACGGAATGGCACCCCAGCTAGGTTACCTTTAAGATCGTAAGACCATTGATGGTAAGGGCAAACAAACTCTTTCGCGTTGCCTCGCAGGTCTCGGCAAAACTCGGCCGCTCTGTGGGCACAGCGATTAAGAAATACGTTGATTTCACCGTCATCATCACGACTCACGACAACCGGAGTTGGACCAACATGGCTACGAACATAGTCACCCGGATTGGGTATTTCAGCTTCCAGTGCCACATAATTCCAAGTATCACCCTGAAATATTTTCTCCACTTCCTGCTCGTAAATATAGGGGTCGGTATATACCCAGTCCGGAATGCGTGTCGATCCTTCCTTGGGCCAAATATAATAGTCGTTGATGTTCATATTACTGGCTCCACTCCTCGCAATAAGTTGCCCTGGTTTACAATGTTTGTTGAAACCATCCGGCTGTTTGCGGCTGGTTTCCAGATTCTTTTTCAGGTCATCGACAGAAAATTTCTGCGCCAGCCACTTGCGTCCATCCCGTATGGCTTTGGGCATGTTAAACGCCACGACACCTGTCAGCGTCTGACCGTCATGCAGATAGTAAGCGGCTTCCGACAACTCCTTGTTCTCGCTCATAATGACTTCATGGTCGGGAGAAGGGAGGCCGATCAACTGGATATTCATGCCAAATTGATCGGACCAGAACCAGGGCTGAATGTCATAGCCTGCCTGCTCGTCTCCCGCCATATGTTTGGCGGCCACTATTGCCTGCTCCTGAGCATTCTGCCAGGACTCCAGTCGCCGTCCGTCGTTGCTGCCAGGCCAGGTAGCAACATCACCCGCAGCATACACATCAGCCGCCGAAGTCCGGCAGGATTTATCGACCTTGATGCCATTCCCCAACTCGATGCCAGCGCTATGGGCCAACTCAATGTTCGGCTGGGCACCAATACCCACCACAATGACATCGACTTCTGGATACTCGCCGGTATCCAGCTCTATCTGGATACCCGATGTGGTCTGACGCAATCCCAGCGTACGGGCAGAAGTGATGATCCTGACCCCTTGCTTTTCTGCCGCCTGATGGATGCGCAGCCCAGCAAGCGGGTGCAGAACCCGGGCTAGGATCCTCGGGCCGGCTTCAATAACCACAGCTTCGACTTCCAGCTCGGAGGCAACGGAAGCCACTTCCAGCCCGATGAAACCACCACCGATAATACCGACTCTGCGCCCCTTTTTGAGCAACCTTTTCAAGGCAATAGCATCATCTAGGCTTCTTAATACATGGACATGTGGCAGGTCGATCCCCGGTATATCGGGCAATCGGGGCCGAGCACCGGTTGCTATCAACAATTTGTCATAGGTCTCTTCGCTACCGTCACTAAGCATCAAGGCCTTTTTATCCGTATCCATATTAACAGCGACCAACCCACCTCTAAACTCGACACTGAGTTCCTTCAGGCGATCATGGCTCAGTAATTGGCAGACTTCCGGGCCACCACGACCCAGCAGGATGTCTTTTGATAACGGAGGCCGTTCGTAAGGTACATGCCATTCTTCACTAATTACTAAAATACGGCCCGTGAAGCCTTCTTTTCTCAGCGTGTCTATAGCACTGGCTGCAGCCTGCCCCCCCCCCACAATGACAAACTTTCCAACTGCCGCCGATACGGCTTTTTTCTCTTCGCCTACAGGCTTTTCGTTGATCGCGGCCGATTGGGTAATATCAATGAATACCCCTTCATCATCGGCTTTCACGAGATAGGTCTGCAGATCCTCTTTTAGAGGTGCGCACAACGCTTTGCCGGTACGGACATCGAAACGTCCCTGATGAAGAGGGCATTCGATGCAGCCATCCTCGAGAAATCCCTCGGACAACAGCGCTGTCTGATGAGTACAAATGTTGTTGGTTGCAAAATACTGACCGTCAATGCGGTAAAGCGCGATCGGTGTATTTTCAACAGTGATCGCTTTTATCTTGCCTTCCCCCAGCAGCTCATCCTGGGTACCTAAGAAGTGCCAAGCCATTTTGAACTCCCTTTATCCTGAACTTCCCTTGCATCTTCGCGATCCAACTAATCAGCATACTGACTACATTCTCACTAAAATGCTCACAACGTCATCGCTACATGGTGACTCTTAATCAGTATACTGATCATATGTTCGATTACAACAAATTAACATCCATTCCTCACAGTCCTCACCTCCGACCGTGATATCCACACTACCCCCCCAAAAAAACAACCAAATTAATCAACCTATTGGCCGCTGTATGGACATATAAAGCCCCATTATGGCGCCCTGACTCGGTAAACCTGACCACCGGGTTAGTGTTAGGAACAGGAATTTATAATGTTAATATTGATAACGATTAATTAGTCAGTATACTGAGTATAATCAAGATCAGCACACTGACTATCTCTGATGGTTCGGTGCTGAATATCCAAGTGGTATTCATGGTGTGCGCAGACCTTCCACGCTCTGATGGACACTGCTGACTTATTACCCTGCATACCGACTCAGGTGGCGGAAATCACTGATAAGGACATTAACAATGAGCAGAATTAGGAAGATAGCCCTGGAAGAACACTTCATGGCCCCCGGGTTTCAGGAGTATTCAAAAAGTTTTCAACAACATCTTGATCCGAAAGTATTCAAGGAACTGTCCTATGCACTCGCCGATTTTGACGAAATCCGCCTTGCCGAAATGGACAAGGCCGGTATTGACATTGTGATTCTTTCCCAGACCGGGCCTGGCGTGCAGGGCGAAACCAACAAGGCTAGGGCCATTGAACGGGCTAGGGAAAATAATGATTTCCTAGCAGCCCAGATAGCTCGACATCCTACCCGCTTTACCGGCTTTGCCAGTCTGCCCATGCAGGATCCTAAAGCCGCGACCGCCGAGCTAGAGCGAGCAGTTGTCCAGCTCGGCTTCAAAGGCGCATTAGTTAACGGTCATACCCATGGTACTTATTACGATGACCCGGCCTACGACATCCTTTGGGAACGGATGCAGGCGCTGGATGTACCTTTTTATCTGCACCCGATAGATCCCTGCACGCCCCTAGCGGCCTGTGAAGGACATCCCGAGCTTGCTGGAGCCACTTGGGGGTGGGGAGTGGAAACTGGCACTCATGCGCTGCGACTGTTGTTCGGCGGAGTGTTCGACCGTTTCCCAAATCTAAAAGTAATTTTGGGTCATATGGGGGAAGGCTTGCCGTTTCTCCGCTGGCGCTTTGACAGCCGCTTCGAAGCCTATCCTCACGGTATAACCTTAGCCCGGCGCCCTTCCGAATACTTTGGCAGCAACATCCTGATCACTACCTCTGGTGTCTGCTCTCCTCACGCTCTCCTTGGCGCCATAGGGGAAATGGGGGCAGAAGCCGTGATGTTTTCTGTCGATTTCCCTTATGAGTCATCCACGGCCGCCGCCGACTTCATTGAGCAGGCCCCTCTTGACGATCAAATCAGGCAGCTCGTCTGCCATGGCAACGCCGAACGGATTTTCAAACTATAAGTAACCTTCCTCAAAGGAGAAGACAATGCAGAAACCATATCGTATTGGCCAGATTGTACCCAGCTCTAACATCACCATGGAAACAGAAATCCCAGCGATGCTTAATGCTCGCCAGCAAATCCGTCCGGAACGTTTCACCTTTCACTCCAGCCGTATGCGCATGAAAAAGGTCAGTAAAGAAGAGCTGGCCGCCATGGATATCGAATCGGATCGCTGTGCACTTGAACTAAGTGACGCTCATGTAGATGTAATGGGATAT
This sequence comes from Oceanisphaera sediminis, assembly GCF_039539745.1. Classification (NCBI taxonomy): domain Bacteria; kingdom Pseudomonadati; phylum Pseudomonadota; class Gammaproteobacteria; order Aeromonadales; family Aeromonadaceae; genus Oceanisphaera; species Oceanisphaera sediminis. Next base: position 4,717 of record NZ_BAABDS010000022.1, on the reverse strand, counting down.
GCCTGCCTCGTCGCCATCATGTCGATGGGCTTGGGTTATCATCGGGAGTCCGAATCTAGGCTGACCAAACGCACTTTGGAAAATGGAGTGGAAACACCAATCGTCACCAGCGCTGGCGCTCTAGTGGACGGCCTTAAGGTTATGGGCGCCAAGCGAATTGCACTTGTCGCACCTTATATGAAGCCACTGACCGAACTAGTGGTCGACTACATCCGTAATGAAGGGTTTGACGTAGTGGATTACCGTGCTCTGGAAATCCCGGATAACCTTGACGTTGCTCGCCACGACCCGATGAATTTGCCAGAAATCGTTGCCTCAATGAATCTGGATGATGTCGATACTATCGTCCTCTCTGCCTGCGTTCAGATGCCCTCGCTGCCTGCGGTTCAAAAAGTGGAAGCGCTAACCGGCAAGCCGGTAGTTACCGCGGCCATTGCAACCACCTATGCAATGCTGAAGAAACTGGATCTCGAACCTGTTGTACCTGGTGCCGGCGCCCTGCTTTCAGGTGCCTACTAATAACCCGTAAGGAGATATTCCAATGAGCACTTATTTATACGGCGGTCATGTTCAGGCCAACGGTATTCGACAGCACTACCTTCGTTACGGCGGAAAGAAAGAAGGGATCGATCCTGTCATCATCGTCCCCGGGATCACCAGCCCAGCGGTAACCTGGGGCTATGTTGGAGAGCATTTTGGCCAGTACTTTGACACCTACATCCTCGACGTGCGCGGCAGAGGGCTATCGGAAGCTTCGGATAACCTGGATTATAGCGTGGATGCTCAAGCAGCCGATCTGCTTGCATTTGCAGAAGAGCTTGGTCTGAAAAGCTACTCCGTGGTCGGACACTCTATGGGCGCACGCATCGGCTTGCGCGCCGCCCGTAGCCAGCCAGCGGCGCTGACCAAACTGGTAATGCTAGATCCTCCTGTTTCAGGCCCTGGACGTCGCGAGTATCCCTCCAAGCTTCCTTGGTATGTCGACTCAATTCGTATGGCAAACAAGGGAATCAGCCTGGAAGAAATGCGCGAATTCTGTCCGACCTGGACCGAAGAACAGGTTCGTCTGCGCGCCCAGTGGCTACACACCTGCAATGAGAGCGCGATCCGTACCAGCTTTGAAGATTTCCATCGTGACGACTGTCATGCGGATATGCCCCACATCAATATCCCGACCATGCTTATGGTCGCCGGTCGCGGCGGAGTGATCCTTGAAGAAGACATAAATGAAATTAAAGCTCTTCTTGAAAATGTTGAAGTAACTCACGTACCGGATGCCGGTCATATGATCCCTTGGGATGACGAACAAGGCTTTTATCGTGCGTTTGGCAGCTTCCTCGGTACTTCCCTAGTCGACTGAGATCACTCACTACATCAGATACAAGGAGGACAAAATGTCGATTAGTGACTATGAGATGGTCAACGCTTGGCAAAAGGTGCTGACCCTGTCCAAGCTCGAACCTGGTCAGACGGTTACAATACTGACCAGTACATCAACCCATCCGCAGACTCTATCCAGTGCATTGATCGCCACCCAGTCCATGGGAGCTATCGTCAATCGTCTCGATTTGCCGCCGGTGAATGGAGAGAAAGCCCTAAGCCGGGATTCCCTTGCCTACCTTGGAACTACACCGCTGACGGGCAACAAAGCGGCTCTTGCAATACTCAAAGAAAGCGATCTAGTTCTCGATTTAATGACCTTGCTGTTCTCTCCTGAACAGCACGAAATATTGAAAGGCGGCACAAAGATCCTGCTGGCAGTAGAGCCTCCCGAGGTATTGGTAAGAATGATTCCAAGTGAAACCGATCGTGAGCGTGTTATGGCTGCTAGCCAAAAGCTAAGCCAAGCCAAGGAAATGCACGTCGTATCGGGTGCAGGCACCGATATACACTTTCAGCTGGGAGAATTTCCAGCGATCAGCGAATACGGTTATGTAGATGAGCCTGGTCGCTGGGATCACTGGCCTAGCTGCTTTGCTCTGACTTGGCCGAATGAACTCAGTGCCAATGGACAGATAGTGATCGATCGTGGCGACATTTTACTGCCCCAAAAATCCTACGTCAGCGAGCCTATCACCATCACCATCAAGGATGGCTATGCCATCAGTATAGAAGGTGGCCTGGATGCTGACCTACTGCGTGAATACATGGCCTCTTTCAAAGATCCGGAAGCCTATGCCTTTTCCCACATTGGTTGGGGATTACAGCCTCGTGCGCACTGGACAACCTTGAGCCTATACGACCGCGAAGCCACAATTGGCATGGATGCCCGAGCATTTGAGGGGAACTTCCTGTTCTCATTCGGCCCTAACAATGAGGCCGGCGGAAACAGAACAACGACCTGTCATATCGATATCCCACTGCGAGGATGCACTGTTCGTCTCGATGGCATCGATATGGTAAAAAACGGCAAAGTAATGGATGGATACCGAAATGAAAGCACGTAACGATATATCCACTTATCAGCGTCAGGGATTCGGGACCCCTTTAGAGCTCAAGCCGCCAGTCGGGCTGTTGATAATCGACTTCGTTAACGGCTTTAACGATCCCGACGTGTTCGGTGGCGGCAATATCTCGCAGGCTATTAACAATACGGTTCCCCTCCTCGAGGCAGCACGGAAATCGGGATGGCCCGTAGCTCACAGCCGAATTGTGTTTGCTGACGATGGCGCCGACCACAATATTTTTTCGCTCAAAATTCCCGCCATGCTGACGCTGAAAGAAGGTGTTCACAACAGCGCCATCGTGCCCGAACTGACGCCCGCGGAAGGTGAATTCGTGGTACGGAAAACCGTACCCTCCGCTTTCTTTGGCACCTCGTTGGCTGCTTGGCTGGCACAGCGGGGGGTACAGACTCTGGTCGTTGCTGGCGCTGTCACCAGTGGGTGCGTGCGCGCCAGTGTAGTCGATGCCATGTCATACGGCTTTCGCCCCTTGGTAGTATCAGACTGCGTGGGTGATCGAGCTCTTGAGCCTCACCATGCCAACCTGTTCGACATGGAGCAGAAAAACGCCACCGTCATGACTCGAGATGAAGCTCTAAGCGCCTTGGCGGAAATCACGGCCTGAGCCGTAGCTCCGGTAACAAAGTATTAGAAGCAGAGATCGGGTAATGCCGGGCAGCACTTTAACGCCAGGGATGGGTTTATGCCATAGGTGTATCACGCCCGGTCACTGAATCGGCTCTGGCTCAGAGTCTTCTTCGATAATCACAGAGTAATGGGGAGAATATCAACCGATATGGCTCCCTTTTTCTTTGTCAATTAGTAGGATCATCTGCATATCTGATTTTTCATGGATTAGTGTCCGGCATCATGCCAAGACACGGGGTCTACACAGTTTCGGAGTCATTGGGCCGAAATATGAAAGATGGTTTGCCGCGCATGTTTATTGAATGAGATTGATACTATGTCTAAGACTCAAGAAGGCATTCTAGACACTATCGAAGCGATAGTGACGTCGACAAAACACAAACCCGGCGCGCTGTTGCCCATCCTGCATCGTATTCAGGACCAGTTTGGCTATATTCCCGATGCCGCCATCGGGGTGATAGCCACCCATTTACGCAGCACCGCGGCCGATGTGCACGGGGTGATCAGTTTTTATCATTATTTTCGCAGCGAGAAGCCGGGCAAGCACGTGATTGAAATCTGCCGGGCCGAAGCCTGTCAGGCCCAGGGCTGTCGCGAGTTTGAACGCCATGTGCGGGAAAAGCTGGGCATCGACTTCGACCAGACCACCCCGAACCGGGACATCAGCCTGAAGGCGGTCTATTGCCTGGGCAACTGCGCCACCGGTCCCTCCATTCGAGTCGGAGACAAGATCAAGGGCCGCATGAGCCCGGCCAAATTCGATCGGCTGGTGGACGAGCTGACCACCTTCAAACTGGAGCTGAAATAATGACGCTGCGAGTTTATGTTCCCTATGAAACCACGGCCCTGTCGCTGGGCGCCGACGAGGTGGCGACCCTGATCCGGCGCGAAGCCGAGCGGCGTGGCCTGGATATCGAAGTGATCCGCAACGGCTCCCGGGGCCTGTTCTGGCTGGAGCCGCTGGTGGAGGTGGAAACCGCAGACGGCCGCTATGCCTTCGGCCCGGTCGAGCTGGACGACGTGGCCTCCCTGTTCGACGCCGGCTTCGAGCGCGGTGCCGTCGAGCACCCGCTGGCCCTGGGCCTGACCGACCAGATCCCCTATCTGAAAAATCAGCAACGGGTGACCTTCTCCCGCATCGGTATCTCGGACCCGGTGTCGCTGGATGACTATCGCGCGCTGGACGGCTTCAAGGGCCTGGACCAGGCGATAACCCGTTCCAGCCAGCAGTTGGTCGATTGCGTAAAAGCGTCCGGTCTGCGCGGCCGGGGCGGGGCGGCGTTTCCCACCGGTATCAAGTGGCAGACGGTGCTGGACACCGAAGCCTCGCAGAAATACATCGTCTGTAATGCGGATGAGGGCGACTCGGGCACCTTTGCCGACCGTATGGTGATGGAATGCGACCCCTACATGCTGATCGAGGGCATGATCATCAGCGGCCTGGCGGTGGGCGCCACCCAGGGTTACATCTACCTGCGGGAAGAATACCCGCTGGCCAATGAGTTGTTGAACCAGGCGATCGAGCGGGCCTATGCCGCCGGTATTCTGGGCTCTGATGTGGCCGGCAGCGGCCGTCGCTTCGAGCTGGAAGTGCGGCTCGGCGCCGGCGCCTACATCTGTGGCGA
>NZ_BAABDS010000021.1:0-523 GCF_039539745.1 Oceanisphaera sediminis | reverse complement strand
GCTTGATATGAGTAGAGCGCTTTTGATAAGGGCGTGGCAACCAGTTCGCCTATAGCTGGTTGCACACCGAGTAAAGCAAACACCGCGTACAGGGATAACATTATTCTTGTCGCTCGGGTTCGCAGAGCTCACCACTCGCCTTTACCAAAAATCGTCGAAGCGTGCTTCGACAAGATTGATTTTTGGTCCCCTTCGTCTAGAGGCCTAGGACACCGCCCTTTCACGGCGGTAACAGGGGTTCGAATCCCCTAGGGGACGCCATCGCGCAAAACACTAAGCATTACGCTGTAAGAAGACACCTTCTTAAAGTCTAACGCTTAGAGTTTAACTACTCTTGCTCTTTAACAATCTGGAAAGCTGATAGAAATAATTTGTAGTTCTTGATACGCAAGTGTCTTGGAACTTCTTGGCGAAATATGTTGTAAGCATCAGTCACTGATGCGTCAACCCTGCTTTGAGCAAGTTGTTTTTATGCTGCCTTTATATAGCAATATATTTAGGCGAGTGTCATCGACGTGAGTTC
>NZ_BAABDS010000020.1:0-658 GCF_039539745.1 Oceanisphaera sediminis | reverse complement strand
TCTGTTGAGTGTTCACACAGTTTGCTTGATATGAAAGAGTGACTTATCGCATGAGTGAAAGCTGATGCGATTCGGTGACGCCGGTTGTTGCTATCAGCAATAAATATGCGCCACCAAACAGGTTTGGGTCTGTCGTTCAGTTGGTTAGCACCCCACTTCCCTAATAAAGAGTAGGGTGAGGTCGTTTGAACAGCAAACCACAACAGGTTTGGGTCTGTAGCTCAGTTGGTTAGAGCGCACCCCTGATAAGGGTGAGGTCGGTGGTTCAAATCCACCCAGACCCACCAAATCACCTCAATACTTCGTCGTAAAGTTCGTCGTTTAGCAGGCTAAACGTCCTCACTTTACTCCTCGTCTTGATGCGATTTGGTGTTTAGCTAAACATTATACCAATAGTGTGAAACTAAAATGAAAGCTAAGAACTAAATGGGGCTATAGCTCAGCTGGGAGAGCGCCTGCCTTGCACGCAGGAGGTCTGCGGTTCGATCCCGCATAGCTCCACCATTTAACGCCATTACCTGAGTCAAAGAATTCAAAGTCATACATTGCATCGCAATCTATCACTTTGACTTTTTCGAAGTCACGATCTTTAACAATCTGGAAAGCTGATAGAAATAATTTGTAGTTCTTGATACGCAAGTGTCTTGGAACTTCTTGG
>NZ_BAABDS010000019.1:0-42060 GCF_039539745.1 Oceanisphaera sediminis | reverse complement strand
CCTGAACGCCAAGGAAGTGGTGTCCATCTACCAAACCCGCATGCAAATTGAGCAGAACTTCCGTGATGACAAAAGTCAGCGATACGGTTTTGGCTGGAGCAACAGCAAAACCCTCGGTGAAAAACGGATTGCGGTGTTATGCCTGATTGCGCAAGTTGCCACGCTAATGCTGTGGTTAGTGGGGTTCGAGAGTGAGCAGCAGGGGTGGCATCGGCGCTTCCAGGCGAATACGGTGAAACGCCGGGTACTGTCCTTTCTGACCCTGGGCAAGCAAATGTTGTTTCATGAGCCCCGTCGAGTAACGGGCTCGCTACTGGAGCGAGCCTTGGCACGGTTGAGCCGGCTTTACTTGCTCTCGCGGGGTGTTTCGGCATGACCTATAAAAACTGGGGAGCCCTCAGCGCCTTCGCGGGAATGACAAGAGAAGACACGCAGGAGTGACGACAGAACCACACCCGTTATGCAGCATTACTTACTGCACCTTGCTCCTGTTCCGGCTCCTGTTGCCGGCGTTTTTGGCAACGAGGCCGGCATTAATGCCCGGCCTGACCGACAGACACCGGTTTGGCAGCAGCATGCCGGAACATCAGCAGGTAATAGAAAAGCCCACCCAGTCCGGCACCCAGCAGCCAGCCGTAGCCGTTGAGGTTACTCAATGCCGGCACCAGTACCGTCGAGATGGAAAATACCGCCGCCATGGCAAACGCCGCCAGTGCCCGGCCATTCCAGCCTTTGTTGTAGTAGTAGGCCCCTTTCGGATCGGATGAGAACAGCTGCTCCATACTCAGTTCCTGGCGTTTAATCAGATAGTAATCGACCACTATGATGCCGTAGAACGGCGCTACCACCGCGCCCAGGGCATTAACGAAGCCGGGAATACCAATCTGGCTGATCACCGACACCCAGAGGCCACCGACGAAGAAGGCCACGGTGGCGGTGATCAGGCCACCGATGCGGAAGCTGATCACCCGGGGGAACAGGTTGGCCAGATCGTAGGCCGGCGGAATGAAGTTCGCGACCAGGTTGATACCCACGGTCGCCGCAAAGAAAGTCAGCGCCGCGATAATGGTCAGCGGCAGCGAGTCGACCCGCTCGACGATATCGGCCGGATTGGTCAGCGCATCACCAAACAGCACCAGGGTACCGGCGGTAATGATCAACGCGATAAAGGAAAAGAAGGCCGCGTTCAGGGGCAGACCCAACAGGTTGCCGATCTTCATTTGCCGCTCACTACGTACGAAGCGGGTGAAGTCACCGAAGTTGATCACCACGGCGGCAAAATAGGCCACCATGGTCCCGACAATGGCGGCAAAGGCGGCGATATCACCTCCTTCGTAGTCACCACCACCACTGAAGATGGTGCCGACTGCCGGCAGCAATTGATCGCCGGCTTCAAACCAGACGATGGTCATCAGCACCAGCATCACCACATACACCAGCGGACCGGCCCAGTTGAGGAACACCGTGATCTTGTCGATACCCTGCCAGAACAGGGCAATCTGGAATACCCATACAATCACGAAGGCCAGCCAGGCGGTGCCGGACATGCCGAGATAGGTCTCGCCGCTGCCCGGCCCAAACAGGGCGGTCAGCATCAGGGTCACGGCGGTCGAGGCGAAGTAGGTCTGCACCCCGTACCAGAAGATACCGATGATGGCCCGCAACAGGGCCGGGAAGTTGGCGCCACGCACCCCCATGCTGGCCCGAATCATCACCGGAAAGGGAATACCGTATTTTACGCTGGGCTTGCCGGTCAGGTTGACCAGTACCATCACGATGCAACCGGCCAGAATAATGGCCGCCATCACCGCCCAGCCGTTCAGGCCGTAAGACAAAAACAGCGAGGCCGCCAGGGTATAGCCGAACAGGCTTTGAATATCGTTTGACCAGACGTTGAAGATCTCGAACCAGCCCCAGGATCTGTCTTTATGCTTGATCGGGGCCAGATCCTCGTTGTACAGCGAAGGATCGATGTGCTTGATGTCCAGGTTGTTATCATCCATGAATGACGCTCCCTAAATGAATAAAATAATCGCTCCGATACCAGACAATGGACGGAACTGCGTGCCGTGCTCGCATCGGGTACTGCTTGAGTTCAAGCGTTTCTTCCATTTTTATCGCTCACAAAAAATACAATATATCGTTAACAATATTTCAGGTTCGACAAAAATACAAAATATTTTGTTAACAAATTGTGTCGATTGTGATGTGTGTCGGCAACGAATCCCACTGCGCTATCCGCTCGGCAAGGATCAAATACGAGAAAAACCGGCATGAAGGCCAGTGGCCGGGGTGGCTATTAACGGCAAGGGAAAGGGGGAAGTCGCGAATAAAAAAACCGCCGGCAGCAGCCGGCGGTAAAGAGTAAGAACAACATAACGGCGGATCCGCCCGCCAGCTCAGGGCCAGTCGACCCGCGCCTGATCTTCACTGCGGTATTGCGCCCGCCCCAGCGGTATATGATCGTTGATCGCCTCACGAATGTGCGCTTCTTCTTCGGCGCTGAAACCACCACACAACTCGATCACCTCGATACGCCGGGTCAGCATTTCCTGTGCCGCCATCACCGCCTCTTCCAGGGTGCGCACGCCGGACACGGCGATATCGAACAGCTCACTCTTGATGCGGCTATGGTGCTTGAACAGCTCCAGATCCGCCCCTTTTACAATAAAACCATAACGACTGAGCGACATAAACGACTCCTTACGCTAAAAAACGAATTCAGGATGCCTGCACCAGCGCAGGCGACAGCTGATGAGCACAATAAAGCGATGCCAGGGCGCAGGACGCCAACCGGGCCTCGGGCGGATCGGCCCGCGAGGTCAGAATAATCGGCACCCGGGCACCCAGCACCAGACCGGCGGCGGTGGCGCCCATGAAATACACCATCTGCTTGAACAGGAAGTTGCCCGACTCCAGGTTGGGCACCAGCAGAATATCCACCTGGCCGGGCACCTTGCCCGTTATGCCCTTGATGGCGGCGGCTTCCGGCGACACCGCATTGTCGAAGGCCAGCGGGCCCTCTACCACGGCGCCGGGCAGTGCGCCCATGGCCGCCAGCTTGACCAGTTCGGCCGCGTCCTGACTGGACGGCATGCTCTTGCTCACTTCTTCGGTGCCCGACAGCAGCGCCACCCTGGGCTCATCCTTGCCCAAGGCATGCATGAAGCCGATGGCGTTGCGGGCGATATGCAGCTTGTCGAGTACCGAGGGCTGTACGTTGATCACCGCATCGGTAATGCACAGCGCCTTGTCGCTGCCGGGCACCGTCATGTAGAACACATGACTCAGCCGGCTGTCGGTACGCAATCCCGCCGCCTTGTTGAGCACGGCCCGCAGCAGAATGTCGGTATGCACGTGTCCCTTCATGATGGAATGCGCCTCATTCTGGCTGACCAGCGCCACGCCCAGCCGGGCCGCTTCGGTTTCGTCGGCGGCCTGCACCAGACGAACCTGGTCAAGCGACCAGTCAATGATCTCGGCCTGACGGCGCATGGTGTCGATATCGCCCACCAGTATCGGCTCGATCAACCCCTGCTCGCTGGCCATGCGGGCGCTGGCCAGCGAAACCTCGTTGATCGGATTAATCACTACGGTGGTGACCCGGGGATGCTGACGGGCCTGGGCCAGCAACCGGGCCGGACATTCCTTGGGCGTGGTACTGAGCATGATTCCATTCCTTCCTGACTGACAGAAAACAACCGCACGCCACTGCAACAATGGCATCGGGTTGGCTCCCGTGACCGCCTGTTCTCGCGTCGATGACGCCACAAGCGAATGAGCGTAACAGGGCCGGCGCGGCCAACCCTGGTGCATGACCTCATTGATGAATGAAGTCTGCCCGCCAATGCGGGCAGACTCGACTATCAGCAGAAGTCTTTGTACTTCTCCAGGTGACGTACCGGCTTGGACAGGGCGTCACGACGGAAGGGGTCGCCCAGCTCGCGGGTACACAGGATTTCGATAACGGTGGTCTTGCCTTCCTTCTGGGCAGCACAGGCGGCTTTCAGGGCCGGGCCTACGTCTTCCAGACGGTCAATGGTGACCCCTTCGGCTCCCATGCCACGGGCGATTTCGGCGAAGCTCGGGTTTTCCAGATCGCCGGCCACGAAACGACGGTTGTAGAAGTCGACCTGGTTCTTCTTCTCGGCGCCCCACTGACGGTTGTGGAACACGATGGAAGTCACCGGAATCTGCTCACGCACACAAGTCATGATTTCCATCATCGACATGCCCCAGGCACCGTCACCGGCGTAGGAAATGGCGGTACGCTCGGGCGCGGCCACCTTGGCACCGATAATGGTCGGCAGGGCGTAACCACAGTTGCCGAAGCTCATGGCGGCGAAGAAAGAGCGGGGCTTTTCAAAGCGCAGATAGCTGTTGGACACCGAGTTGATGTTACCGATATCGGTGGACACCATGGCATCTTCCGGCATGGCTTTTTCCAGCTCACGCAGTACCTGACGCGGGTGCAGGTAGTTGCCTTCTTCTTCGGCCTGCTCGGCAATCATGTCCAGCGAGTAGTCATCCTTCTCGTGAATCCACTCGTCCAGTTCCTGTTCCCAGGCCGCTTTTTCGGCGGCAATTTCGGTGGCGCGGGCGCCCTTGGTTTCCAGGCAGTACACGTTCTGCTCTTCCAGACGCTTCAGCATGGACACGGCAGCGGCCTTGGCATCGCCACAGACACCGACGGAAATTTTCTTCACCAGACCCAGCATCTTGGCATCGCAGTCAACCTGGATGATCTTGGCGTCTTTCGGCCAGTAATCCATGCCGTGCTGTGGCAGGGTGCCGAAGGGACCGAGGCGGGTACCCAGCGCCAGCACCACGTCGGCACGGGAAATCAGCTTCATGCCGGCCTTGGAGCCCTGGTAACCCAGAGGACCACACCACAGCGGGTGGCTGGCGGGGAAGGAGTCGTTGTGCAGGTAGCTGTTCACCACCGGCGCACCCAGGAATTCGGCCAGCGCCTTACACTCTTCGACCGCGTCGGACATCACCACACCACCACCGGAGATGATCACCGGGTTCTTGGCGTTGGCCAGCAACTCGGCCGCTTCCTGCAGGCTCTGCTCGCCACCGGCACCGCGTTCGATGCGGATGGGCTGGGGAATCTCGACGTTGATGTCGCCGTAGAAGAAGTCACGCGGAATATTCAGCTGAGTCGGGCCATTTTCCAGCATGGCGCGGTCGAAACAGCGGGCGGTGATCTCGGCCATACGGGCCGGGTTGGCCACGTGCCCCTGGTACTTGGTGATGGTTTCAAAGAACGGCAGCTGTTGGGCTTCCTGAAAACCGCCCAGACCCTGGCTCATGGAGCCGGTTTCGGGGGTAATACACACTACCGGGCTGTGCGCCCAGTAAGCGGCGGCAATGGCGGTCACGAAGTTGGTGATACCGGGGCCGTTCTGGGCGATACAAACCCCATGGCGACCACTGACGCGAGAATAGCCGTCGGCCATGTGGCCCGCACCCTGCTCGTGAACCGTTGGGATCAGTCGAATACCGGCCGGTGCGAAAATATCCATGGCATCCATGAAGGCCGAGCCCATGATGCCAAAGGCATCGGTTACACCGTTGGCCGCCAGAGTTTCAACCAGAGCTTCACTAGGAGTCATACGTGGCATAGCTGTCTTCCTTTTGCTGTGTCCTGTTGGTGACGGTACCTACCGCCACCCCGGAGTGTTCAATCCAATGTTCGGTTCAAGCAGGTTTACGTTCGTTATTATGAATTCAGTGCGAATCGCAACGAGTGACGCCATACTGGCCGTTTCCCCGAGCTTCCCCTCCCGGTGAACCGACGCAGGTAAATAACGTCTGGTGACCTGGATGCGATTCACTGAGGACTAGAGTAGGAACTGGGGGGATCACTGAGTAGGACCAGTTGCGTAACAATCGTTACGCCAGAAAATAAAATTATAAAAATCATAAACTTAAATACAAAAAAGACGCCTTGCGGCGCCTTTTTGTTAACATTTTTAAAACATTGTTCGTCGAAAAGGAATTGACGACCATACTGGCGCAAGCGAATCAGATCATGTCTTCAATCAGCTCTACCAGTGCCTTGATGCCCGGCCGTATCTTGTTGGCCGGAATCGAGGAATAACCGAGACGGAAATAGTTAAGCGGTGCCGGCTGTTCCAGAAAGTGAATATCACCGGGTTCGATCAGTATGCCGCGGTCGGCCGCCTCCTTGCGCAACAGCCGGCTGTCGAGTCCTTCGGGCCCCTTCACCCAGTAACAGGAGCCGCCGAAACTGGGCTGACGACTGGACGAAGGCAGGTATTCGTTCAACGCCTCCCCCATTTCCTGCCAGCGCTCTTCGTAGGCCTTGGCAATCGTCATGATCAACGCATCGTGATAGCCCCGTTCCAGAAACAGCGCCACCGAGCGCTGGTTGTTGGCGGCCGGGTGGCGCAGTATCAGGCGGCGCAAGGCCCGGGCCTCGCGGATCAACTCGGCGGGGCCGACCAGGTAACCCAGTCGCAGTCCCGGCGCCAGGGTCTTGGACAGGCTACCGACGTACAGCACTCGATCGTTGGTATCCAGGCTCTTCAGCGCCGGTATCGGATTGGACTTGAAGTTACTCTCGCATTCGTAATCATCTTCGATGATCAAAAAGTCCTGCTCGCTCGCTTTTTCCAGCAGGGCATAGCGCCGTTCCAGCGGCATGGTCACCGTGGTCGGGCACTGGTGACTGGGAGTGGTAAACACCGCATCACAGCCGTTCAGCCCTTCATCAACAACCAGTCCCTGATCATCGACCGGCAGGCCGCGTACCCGGGCCGGGTTCATGGTGGCGATGTTGCGAATGTCCACATAGCCCGGCTCTTCGATGCCGATGGTGCTGTCTTTGTCCAGCAGCAGCCGGGCCAGCATGTACAGCGCCTGCTGGGCGCCCACCGTCACCAGTATCTGATCAGCCGAGGCCCAGACGCCGCGCCTTGGCAGCAGCCGGGTACGGATCTGCTCGATCAGCAGCGGATCATCCGCATCGAAACGATCCGAGGCCCAGTCGCGAATCGCCGGTACACTCACCGCATCCCGGCAGCATTCGCGCCAGTTGTTGCTGGGAAACAGGCTGGTATCGAACTGACCGTAAATAAAGGGATAGGGATATTTCTGCCAGTCTTTGGGCTTGGTGATGTTGTGCTGATGACTGGGAATAATCTTGAGTTTGTTCGCCCAGTCCGGTGGTGAGCCCTCTTCTTCGCGGCTGCTCTGTACCGGCACCTCCAACTGGCGGGACAGAATATCCGGATTGACGAAATAACCACTGCGTTCCCTGGCCAGCAGATAGCCATCGTCCAGCAAATGCTCATAGGCCAGCACCACCGTATTGCGGGCAATACTCAGCTGCTTGGCCAGCTTGCGGCTGGAAGGCAGAGGGCTGTCCTGGGGAATATTGCCATTAAGGATGGCGGCGGCAATTTGCTCGCGCAGCTGCTGCTGCAGACTGGTGGTTTTTTCCGTGGAGAAATGAAACAGCGGGAACATACAACGACTTACCTGTCTACGAGTGATAAAACAGACGCAAAAATGCCGAAGCCATAATGCGTCATTAGGTTACACCTTTGTAACCCAATGAACGCAAAAGTAAAGCTTCGGCATCTCAAGCTGTTAGCTCGGTTTACAAATGCTCGTCGCGCAGCTGGTACCAGTGGTACAGCATCCGCTGCCCCATGCGACGGAAGGGCGAAAACAGGTGTCCCGGCAGTGCCGTGTCGTAAATCGGCAGTTCGAAGCCTTCCTTGATGCCCGCCACGCGCTGGGCCATGCGCCGGCCGGCATGGGCCGAGAACATGACACCGTTGCCGCCGTAACCCAGGGCATAGAATACCTGCTCTTTTTCATCGGGCTGGGCGATACGCGGCATCATGTCGTGACTCACATCCACCCAGCCCCACCAGGAATAATCCACCTTGATGCCGTTGAGCGCCGGAAACTTGCGATGCATGCCGTCGATCAGTAACTGCAGGTGCTTGGGATTGGGCGCATCGCTGCCGGTAATGGAGCTGCGACTGCCGATCTGCAAGCGATTGTCCGGCAGCTTGCGGTAATAATGCCGCAGGGTACGGGTGTCGGTGATCACCTCGTTGGTCTTGAAGTTACAGGCGGCGAGCTCCTGATCCGTCATCGGCCGGGTCACCAGCGAGTTGGACAGTATCGGCATTATCTTGCTGCGCAGGCTCTGGTGCAGCCCCTGCGAGGTATAACCCCCGGTGGCGACCGCCACGGCCCGGGCACGCACTATGCCACCCGGCGTTTGCAGATAATGGATACCGTTTTTGGTTTCCCAGCCGGTGACCGGACTGGACGGATGTACGGTCGCGCCCAGCTCCCGCGCGATGCGCTGATAGCCATGGGCCAGCTTGAGCGGATGCACACCGATGCCGTCCGGCTCGTGCATGGCACCCACCGCCTCGGCTTCGTCAACGTAGTTGCGGCTGAGAGTGGCCTTGTCGAGCATCTCGGTCTCGTAACCGAACTGATTGCGCAATACCTTGGCTTCGGCCTCCAGCTTGCGCATCGCCTTGTCCCGGTGGGCGATGTAGAGATGACCGCCATCCTGGGGATTACAGTCGATATTGCCGTCCTTGATCAGCCCCTTGAAGGTATCGAAACCTTCACGCACCTCTTCGTGCATCTTGCGGGCGGTATCCAGGCCCCAGCGCTGTATCCACTGGGAACGAGTCAAGCGACCAGAGGCATTCTGGGCCTGACCACCGTTGCGGCTGGTACAGCCCCAGCTGATCTGGTTGGCTTCCAGTACCGTCGCCTTGATGCCATGTTCCTTGGCCAGAAACAGGGCGCAGCTCAGGCCGGTGAAGCCACTGCCGATAATGGCGACGTCCACATCCACGTCCTGAGTGATGGGGCCATCGTCTTCCGGCGGTGCGCCGGCGGTGGCCACCCAGTAGGTGGGCGCATACTGCTGGCCACGACCCGGCGTAGGAGCAACCAGTGGATCGTAGGTGGGATCATAGCTGTCCAGCACCTTCTTGGACTGAGCCGGCTGGCGGAGATCCGCCTGGGTTTTGTTGGCAATATCCATATTTGTATTCCCCGGATGAAAAGTTGAAATCCCTGGTGTTGTTTACTTGGGATCCAGCAGCGGGCGGTCTTTACGGAAGGCCTGCTTCAGCACCAGCTTGCCGTCGTTCACGGTAAAGATATCGACGCCGTCGGCTTCGATTCGCTTGCCATCCGGGCAGGTAGCACAGAAGGTCCACTGGGACACGCCCTTGTCGCCGGCGGCAAAGTGGCTGGTGTTCTGCCAGCTGACATCGGGATAGGTGGTCCATACCTTGACGAAGGCGGCGGCCACGGCGGCGGCACCATCGAAACGGGTGCCGTATGCTTCGGTGCCGGCGGCACCTTCGAACACAACATCTTCGCTCATGCAGGCCATGACGCCCTCGATATCGTGACGATTGAAGGCGGCAAACAGTTGTTCAAGCAAGGCGACGGTTTTCTGATTTTCTGCTGACATGACATTCTCCTTTGGCAGCCCCGTCTGGGCTGTGCGATGACCATAAATCCAGCAGTTGTTACTGCCGTTTACATGTTCACAACATTAGGAGGAAGGCGGCCATGCCGGTAGCGCCAGTTGGCTGCCGTGGCTTGGACCACCCCCTGACCGGGGTGTCGGCACGACAAAAACGCCACGGCAAGACAGCGGAGGCGGAGGAATAAAGTGAGAGAGAACAACAAGATAAGCGGAGCCTGCTACCGGCTCCGCACTCAGGGGAGATGAACGACCATGGCCTGACGGCTATGGCTTAGCGGCTAAGGCTTAACGGCTACGGCCTGGCTTTTTCTTGACCACACCGGAAAACACCACATGCAAATCGGTGGAAGCGGACTCGTTATCCAGGTTCAGCTTGCCTTCGATATGGTTCAGGTGCTCGGTCATCATGTTGACCGCCTGCTGCGGATCACCGGACTCGATGGCCTTCAGCAGGGCGTCATGCTCGTTAAAGGAGCAGTGCACCTGATGGCCGACTTCGTACTGGGCAATGATCAGCGAGGTTTGTGATACGACGCTGCGCTGAAAGTTGAGCAGCGGCGTGTTGTTGGCCATGTGGGCCAACTCCAGATGAAACTCGCCCGACAGCCGAATGCCCTTGCCGCGGTCACCCCGCGCGAAGGCATCGTGCTCTTCCTGCACCATGGTACGGATGCGCTGCAGACCTTCGGGCGTGGCATGTTTCACCGCCAGCTCGATCACCGCCAGCTCCACCACCCGGCGAGCGGCGAAAATCTGCCGCGCTTCTTCCACACTCGGGGCCGCTACCACGGCGCCACGGTTGGGTCTGATGCTGACGACCTGCTCGTGCGACAGGCGCAACAGAGCACGACGGATAATGGTTCGGCTGACGCCGAAGATTTCGCCCAGCGCTTCTTCGCTGAGCTTGGTGCCCGGTGCCAGCCGCTGTTCGAGAATGGCATCGAAGATATGTTCGTAAACAATATCATCCTGGGTATTTGAGCTCGACTTGACGGGTCTCGGCTCCAGTTGACTGAGTGAACTCATGCTGTGGGTTTCCAGTTACGGCCTGCATATACGACAAAAGGTATACCGCATGCTTGCCTGTTAGTTAAATTTTTGTAATCTCGTATACAATCTTACTGGGTTTTGCACGATACGACAGTTGCAATAGTCAAGACTGTGACTGAACACAAAAAACGCCCGAAATGGGCGCTTTTCGCAGCACAGCCGCAGCGGGCCGAGAAGAGGTTTCTATTGGAACTTAATGCCGGCGGTAGCAGCAGTCACCATAAATATAGGTTTCGGCAATCACCCGATCGTCCCCCAGCATCATCAGCACGAATAATTGTTCGAACAAATTGTGAGCATTTTTCATTCGCGCCTGTATCAAGGGGGTGGCATGGAGATCCAGCACCAGAAAATCGGCTTCCTTGCCGACCGTCAGGTTACCGATACGATCGTCCAGGCTAAGTGCCTTGGCACCGCCCAGGGTAGCCAGATACAGCGCCTTCAGCGGGTGCAGCTTGTGCTGCTGCAATTGCTGAATTTTGTAGGCTTCGGCAATGGTCTGCAGCATGGAGAAACTGGTGCCGCCGCCCACGTCGGTGCCCAGACCGACCCGGACCTGGTGCGCTTCCATCCTGGGCAGATCGAACAGCCCAGAGCCCAGAAACAGGTTGGAGGTGGGGCAGAAGGAGATCACCGAATCGGTCTCCCCCATGCGTTCGCATTCCTCCTGCTCCAGGTGTACCGCATGGGCGAATACCGAACGCTCACCGAGTAGACCGAAATGGTCATATACATCCAGATAGCCCTTGCGCTCGGGAAACAGCTCCTTCACCCATGCGATTTCCTGCTTGTTTTCGGACAGGTGCGTCTGCAGATAAACATCCGGATATTCCTGCAGCAGGCGACCGGCCACGGCCAACTGATCGGCGGTACTGGTGGGTGCAAAGCGTGGCGTTACCGCATAGAGCTGGCGGCCCTTGTGGTGCCAACGCTCGATCAATGCCTTGCTGTCGGCATAAGCGGACTCGGGAGTATCGAGCAGATAGTCGGGAGCGTGCCGGTCCATCATCACCTTGCCGGCGATCATCCGCGTGTTACGTTTTTCGGACTCACTGAAAAAGGCATCGACCGAGGCTTTGTGCACGGTGCCGAACACCATGGCGGTGGTGGTGCCGTTACGCAACAGCTCATCCAGAAAGAAGCTCGCCACCCGCCGTGCGTGTGCGGGATCGGCAAATTTCCGCTCTTCCGGAAAGGTATAGTTGTTCAGCCAGTCGAGCAACTGCTCGCCATAGGAGGCGATCATCTCGGTCTGGGGAAAATGGATATGGGTATCGATAAAGCCGGCGGTGATCAGCTTGTTTTCAAAACGGATCACCTCAAGATTCGTCGGCTGGCGCGCCAGCACCTGGTCGGCCGGGCCGATATCGCAGATATGGCCGTCGGCCACCACCAGCACACCGTCTTCATAATAGGCATGGCTGGCGTCCAGCCCGACCCGGGCCGGATCGGCCAGGCTGTGCAGAATGGCGGCGCGATACGCGGTCACTTGCGTCATGTAAAGGCTGCTCCTTTAAACTTGGTATGATGGAGACGGCACCGACTCGGTGCCGTCCGCCTGGGTATCCGCCGCGGTACCGGGCGCCGTGACCGGCTGCTGATAGGCCCCAATCAACTCGCCGGCCACCGACACCGCGATTTCTGCCGGATGCTTGCCGATCACCTCGGGCAGGCCGATGGGGCAGATCATCCGGGCCAGCGCCGCCTCGTCGAATCCCCGCTCTTTCAGCTTGTAATCGAACCGCTTGCGCTTGGTGCGCGAGCCGATGACGCCGAAATAACGGGCATCGCCCCGCTTGAGAATACGGGCACAGAGCTCCAGATCGAGCTGATGGTTGTGAGTCATCACCAGATAGAAGCTACCGGCGGGCTGGCCGTCGATCTCGGCCACCGGATCATCGCTCACTAGCTTGCTGGCACCGGCCGGCAGCTCGGTAGGAAACTCATCCTCCCGCTCGTCTATCCAGGTAATGCGAAACGGTAAGGTGGCCAGTATGTGCACCAACGCCTTGGCCACATGGCCGGCGCCGAACAGCACCAGATGATGGCGTGCCCGCACCACCGGCTCCAGCATGATGGTGGCCATGCCGCCACAACACTGGCCCAGGCTGGCGCCGAGGTTGAATCGCTCGACCTTCATCTGTTGTTCGCCTTGCAGCAACATGTCTCGCGCCAACTTCAGCGCCTTGTATTCCAGATGGCCGCCGCCGATGGTGGCGTAGCAGCCCTGCTCGGTCACCAGCATCTTGGTGCCGCTGTCGCGAGGCGTAGAGCCCTTGTGCTCGACCACAGTCACCAGCACGCAGGGTTCGCCCTTGCGTTCCAGCTCGGCCAGCACCTGAATCCAGTTGTCCTTGAACATCACTTCACCTCTACTACCGCCTCTACTACCAACAGCAAACGCAGGTTTTATCTCAGGAGAAACATCGGGCCAAGGGTCTACTCCCCCGACACGCCATAAACCCATCCCTGGGGGCTCGGACATGTCATCCCTGGCATGTCACGGTCGGCGGAGCAGATCCCTCAGCCCTCCCTTGGTGACGGAGTCGCCTGTTGGTCTAGTCCGCTGGCAGCTCGAGTGTCAAGGAGAGGCAACAGGGATTGCCTCGGCCGACCATCACATGCCATGGCCGGAAAATGCTCCTGCCGTTCCGGCATTTTCGCCATCCATGGCGATCAGATGGCATGTGTGAGCGTTACAGGGAAGTACTTGTAGCAGGTCGGAAGAGGCAACCCTGTTGCCTCTTGAGCACCTAAGTCCGCTACTGAATACGCCTTACTTAGCCAGCACTTCCTCGGTCACGGCTTCGTCCTGTTCCACCAGCGCCTGCATCTGCTCCACCGCCCACAGCACCCGTTCCGGCGTGGCCGGTGAGTCCATGTGCGGATATTTCCGGTAATCCGACACGCTGGCCACCGCGTCTTTCAGCGCACACCACACCGAGATGCCAAGCATGAAGGGCGGCTCGCCCACGGCCTTGGAGTGGAATACGGTGTCTTCCGGGTTCTTGCGGTTTTCTACCAGCTTGACGCGGAAGTCGAGGGGGGTGTCGGCCACCGCCGGTATCTTGTAACCCGCCGGACCGTTGGTCATCAGCTTGCCCTTGTCATTCCACACCAGCTCTTCGGTGGTGAGCCAACCCACGCCCTGAATGAAGGCGCCCTCGACCTGACCGATATCGATGGCCGGGTTCAGCGAGTCACCCACGTCGTGCAGTATGTCGGCACGCAGTATCTTGTATTCGCCGGTCAGGGTGTCGATGATCACCTCGGAACAGGCGGCACCGTAGGCGAAGTAGTAGAAGGGACAGCCGGATCCGCTGGCATGATCGTAATAGATCTTCGGCGTCTTGTAGAAGCCGGTACTGGATAGCGAAATCTGGTTGAAGTACGCCAGCTGTACGAATTCCTGGAACGACAGTATCTGGTTGCGCACCCGCACGACGTTGTTCTTGAACACCACTTCTTCCGGGCTGACCTGAAAGTGCCCCGCCGCCCAGTCGATCAACCGTTGCTTGATGATCTGCGCCGCATTTTGCGCCGCCTTGCCGTTCAGATCGGTGCCACTGGACGCCGCCGTGGGCGAGGTGTTGGGCACCTTGTCGGTATTGGTGGCGGTGATCTGGATACGATCGATGTCCACCTGAAATTCTTCCGCCACTATCTGGGCTACCTTGATGTTCAGCCCCTGCCCCATCTCGGTACCGCCGTGGTTGAGATGGATGCTGCCATCGGTGTAGATATGCACCAGGGCGCCGGCCTGGTTGAGGAAGGTGGCGGTAAAGGAAATACCGAACTTCACCGGGGTGATGGCGATGCCCTTCTTCAGAATCGGGCTCCGGGCGTTGAACGCCTTGATCGCCGCGCGCCGGCTGGCGTATTCGGAAGACAGCTCCAGATCCGCCACCAGCTCGTGAATAATATTGTGCTCCACCGGCTGGTGATAATGGGTAACGTTGCGGTCGTCCTTGCCGTAGAAGTTGATCTTGCGGATCTCCAGCGGATCCTTGCCAAGCTTCGAGGCGATCTCGTCCATCACATGCTCGATCGTCATCATGCCCTGGGGACCACCGAAACCACGATAGGCGGTGTTGGAGGCGGTGTTGGTCTTGCAGCGGTGGCCGATAACGGTAGCGTCACCCAGATAATAGGCGTTGTCCGAGTGGAACATGGCCCGGTCGACAATCGAGGACGACAGATCCGGCGAATAGCCGCAGTTACCGGCGACGATGATTTCCGACGCCTCGATGCGGCCGTTATCATCGAAGCCGATCTTGTACTGGTTGAAGAAGGGATGACGCTTGCCGGTCATCGTCATGTCTTCGACCCGCGGCAGACGCATCTTGGTGGGGCGACCGGTGAGCCGTGCCACCACCGCCGCCATGCAGGCGGGTCCGGCAGCCTGGGTTTCCTTGCCGCCGAAGCCGCCGCCCATGCGGCGCATGTCGATCACCACCTTGTGCATCGGCACGTCCAGCACGCCGGCCACCAGCTTCTGCACCTCGGTCGGGTTCTGGCTGGAGGTAAACACCATCATGCCGCCGTCTTCGGTGGGCACCACCGAGCTGACCTGGGTTTCCAGATAGAAGTGTTCCTGGCCGCCGATATGCAGGCTGCCCTCAATCACATGCTTGGCGCGCTTTAGACCGGCGGCGGAGTCACCCCGTTGCTGCTTGTGGCTTTCGGTCACGAACAGCTCTTTTTCCAGCGCTTCTTCCACCGACAGCACCGGCGGCAAATCTTCGTATTCGACAATGGCCGCCATCGCCGCCTTGCGTGCGGTTTCCAGATCTTTGGCCGCCACCGCCAGTATCGGCTGGCCCAGGTATTCGACCTTGCCGTCGGCCAGCAGCGGATCGCCGGCCAGTACCGGGCCTATATCCAGCTCCCCGGGCACGTCTTTGGCGGTAATGGCGATGGTTACACCGTCAAACCGGTAGCAGGGAGCCACATCGAGTCTGGTAATACGGGCATGGGCCCGCTCCGACAGCCGCGCATACAGATGCAGCTGATTGGGGAACTCCAGCCGGTCGTCGATGTACTGGGCCTCACCGGCCACCTGCATGGCGGCGCTGTCGTGGGGCACGCTCTTGCCCACGCCGGTTTGCAGGCTCTGTTTGACCCGCTCCATCATCTCGTCGATGGTCAGTGTGTTCATTGGCTTGTTAGACATAAGACGTCACCCTGGTTTCCAGTTTCAGGCTCTGCTGCTCGATAAAAAACTTGTAGAGCAGGTTGCTGGCGGTTTTGCTGCGGTATTCCTTGCTGGCCCTGAAGTCGGACAGCGGCTCGAAATCACCGGTCAGCGCCTGCATCGCCGCCTTGACGGTGGCGTGATTCCAGGACTGGCCGAGCAGGGCCTGCTCGCAGGCAGAGGCACGTTTGGGTACCGCCGCCATGCCGCCGAAGCCGATGCGGGCATCGGTCACCACGCCGCCTGCAATGGTCAGATTGAAGGCGCCACACACCGCAGAAATATCGTCATCCAATCTTTTGGACAACTTGTAGACTCTGAAGTGCTGATTGGCCTTCGGTTTGGGCACGATGATCTGCTCGATAAACTCGCCCTCTTCCAGCGCGGTCACCTTGTAGCCGAGGAAATAGGCTTCGATGGGCAGCTCCCGACGACGGTCGCCCTTACGCAGCACCAGGCGGGCATCGAGCGCCATCAGCACCGGCGGTGCATCACCGATGGGCGAGGCGTTGCCGACGTTGCCGCCCAGGGTGCCCTGATTACGGATCTGCAGCGAGGCAAAGCGGTGCAGCAGCTCGCCGAAGTCGGGAAAGACCCGACTCAGCGCCTCGTAACTGTCGCTCAGGCTGCGGGCCGCGCCAATCACCAGCTGTTGGTCGTCTTCTTTCAGCTGTTTCATGTCGGCCACATTGCCCACATAAATCATCTTCGGCAGTTCGCGGTAGAACTGGGTCACTTCCAGCGCCAGGTCGGTGCCGCCGGCCAGCAGACGGGCACCCGGATGCTGAACCAGCAGCGCCGCCACTTCATCACTGCTGCTGGGCGAGTAGCACACCTTTCCGTTTCCGTTAAGGGTAACCAGGGTATCGGTCTGGATCTGATCGAGCCGGGCCAGCACCTCGGACTCGTAGCGGGAAAAATCATCGGCCAGTTGCGGTTGTTCGGCGATGGCCCTGGCGGCATCGACGATGGGGCGATAACCGGTGCAACGGCACAGGTTGCCGGCCAGGGCCTCGAGAATGTCGTGCTTGTCGGCCGAGGGCTTGTTCTTGCTCAGGGCAAACATCGACATGATGAAACCCGGAGTACAGAAGCCACACTGGGAACCGTGAAAGTCCACCATCGCCTGTTGTACCGGATGCAGGCTGCCGTCTTGCGACTTGAGGTCTTCCACCGTGATCAGCTGCTTGCCGTGCAATGTCGACACGAACGTCAGGCAGGAATTCACCGTTTGATAACGGATGTGCTCGCCTTCGCGTTCGCCCAGCACCACGGTGCAGGCGCCGCAGTCACCGGATGCACATCCTTCCTTGGTGCCGTTTTTACCCACGCGAGTGCGCAGATAATTGAGCACCGTCATATTGGGCGACAGGTCTTTTTCCTCCCGCACCTCCTGGTTAAGCAGAAACTTAATCAAGGCTTGCCTCCTTCAGCGAGTACATCGCACACATTACCGACCAGCGGAATAATAATATCTTCATGTGTAATTAAAGTTAAACCTGACCAAAGAGTCAACAAATATTTTACCGACGGATAACCTGAATCTTGCATCAGGGGCCGTTAATCCATTGTCACCAATGAGTATTTATCAGGCATGTGCTCAGGTTACGGCGGCGAGTTTTTTCGTCCTTTATATAAAGTGTAGCGGGAACGGCGCCAGATAACGGCGGGTGAAAAGAAGTCATGACAGATGAAAAAAATGACGTCAGTACAAGGTACTGACGTCATCGAGGTCGCAAGGTAACAGGCAAGTCGTTATCAGGTGGTTGGCAGGGATTGTACCTCACAGCCGCCAATCACCAGCCGGGTAATCAATTGAGCGGCCCGCTCGAAGTCCTGCTCGTCCAGCTCCTGCTTGCCCAGTGCCATGGTGATCTGCCAGTTGAAGTCCGCATAGGTCTGGGTCGAGGCCCAGATGGCGAACAGCAGATGATGAGCATCGACCGGTGCCATCAGCCCCTGCCCCATCCAGTCGGTCAGTTTGGCGCTCAGGGTGCGGGTCTGCTCACTCAGGCGCGCTATGATGTCTTCCGGCAGATGCGGGGCGCCATGCATGATTTCATTAGCAAACACCTTGGAGGCGTAGGGGTAGTCTTTCGAAATGATCAGCTTGGATTTGATATAGGCCGTCAGGGCCATGACCGGATCCCGATACTCGATAAAAGGTGCCGAGGCCGCCAGTAAAGGCTCGGTCACGCTCTCCAGCACGGCGCGATAGAGTTTTTCCTTGCTGCCGAAATAATAGTAGATATTGGGTTTCGGCAGCTCCGCCAGCACGGCGATATCGGCGGTCTTGGTGGCGGCGTAACCGTTTTCGGCAAAAACACGGCTGGCGGCGCGGATGATGATTTCTTCGTTTTTAGCTCTGATCCGGGACATACTGATTTTCAGGCTCCAGGCCATAAAATAAGAAGTGATATTGACTAACCATACCCGAGTTCCGGTCGTAGTTCGGCAAAAAACGCAAAAAAAAAAGCGCCCACACTGGTGAGCGCTGAAACGAGTAACCAAGGTTACCCCTCGACCAAAACAACAGGTTTACTTATCAGGCTGACTGCCTGAAACCGAGATTCAGGCGCAATCTGCTACCAGCTCGGCCAGCTTGACGCCAGCAACGGCGCAAGCTTCATCGACATCGGGTTGATCACCGCTGATGCCTACCGCACCCAGAATCTGGTTCTGTGCATCACGGATCAGCACGCCACCCGCCGCCGGAATGATATTGCCCCCCGCCATCACGTTAACGGATGCCATAAATGCCGGTCTGGCGGCGGCCACGTCTGCCAGACCGCGAGAACTGCGGCCCAGCGCAACCGCGCCCCAGGCTTTGCCGGTGGCAATATCGGGGCGCAACAGGCTGGAGCCGTCCTGACGCTGCAGCGACACCAGACGGCCGGCATTATCCAGCACGGCAACGGTGAGCGGCGCAGCAGAGACTTCCAATGCGTGCTGCAAGGCACCACGTGTGATGGTCAGCGCCTGTTCAAGTGTAACTGTACTCATTTACCTGGACTCCCTGTCTACTGTAACAATAGAGGTTATTTGAATACTAATAAAACACAAAATACACACAATGTTAAGATATTTTGTACACACTTAACGTAAAGGTAATTTATTTATCACTTATTTACGCCAAGCAAGCCCCTGCACGTCAGCCACCCGCCCAGCCTCATATCTGCCAGATGTCATACCCGCCATGGCACTTGCCTGGCTCATGGCACGCACTTTGCTTTAATGCTTGCTACTTCAGACGGGTGCGTCCGGGATTGTGGAGAAGAAGATGCTGGATTTAAGACAGGTTTCACCGCTTAACTGGTTTATGTGCTGGCTGCTGCTGAGCTGCATGCTGGTGACACTGCTGCCAGAACAGCTGTTTTCCGGTGCTTTCGGTCTCTGGCTGAATGACTATCGGCTGCTGTTTGTATTGGGTATGGTGGCGTCTGCGTCTTACTTTTTATCCCACGCCGCCGTTATGCTGTTTCAGCATGTGTTTTATCGCAAGCAGCGCTTGATGCAACAGAAGCTGCTGAAGGAATTACTGGACTACCTGGACGCCAGCGAAAAGGCGGTGCTGCGCGAGTTCGTACTGCAACGGAAAAACGTCATAAAATTGCCGGTCACCGAGCCGGCCGTCAAAAATCTGCTGGAGCAGGGCATTCTGACCTATGCCTTCGGTGAACCCGGAGAAGCAGGCCTCAACGCCATCAAGCCCTTGATGATTACCATAGCCGCACGGCCCCTGCTCACCTTCAAGGTGCTGGGTTTGAACCCCACGAACATGACCGACGAACAAAAGCACCTGATCCTCAACAACCGCCCCAAGTACGCCTACAAGCAACTGGACAGACACTGAATCGGGTTTTGATTCTTTTGCCCAAACGCAAAAAAGCCCCTTGCGGGGCTTTTCATGGCGGGTTGATGAGGTTCAGGCCACTTCATAGTACAGCTGTGCCTTGGCATTTTCTTCTGCCAATATGGCCAGGGCAACCGGGATGCATTTGCCACATTGGGCCCCCACACCGAGTTCCTGTTTCAGATCTCTGAATTCGGTGTTGCCTTCTGCCACCGCCGCACGCAGCTGGCTGTCGGTAATGCCCTTGCACAAACACACATACATTGATGAACCCTCCGCGTTAATGCGGTAAATCTAAATGATATGAGTTATCAATGCAAGTCATAATTCGTTGAAAAAAGCGCCTCAAATCACATATTCAGGCTGTATCGTCACCCCGCTCCAGGCCTGATACGGGGTCAGAAAGGGGTCGCCGCTCAACTCGGCCAACATGGGCCTAGCCGGTGACTGCATCACAATCGCTACCGTCCTAGGATTCTGCCACAGGGTGGCCTTGTCATCACCTGGCAGCCGACTGAAAGCAACAGCTGCATCACTTAGCGCTTGGCTGATGCGACGCTCAGACGCGGTGCCAGAGCCGACAGGTCATAACCGGCAGCGGCGGCAAGCCCCAGCAACTCTGCCGCCGGCTTTTCAGCAGCCTGAGCCAACGCCCACAGAGTAATGGAACGGGTGCCGGTTCGGCAGAAGGCCAGTACCGGTTCGTGACCGGCCAACGCCTGACCAAAGTCGGCTACCGCCTCATCGGTAAAGTGACCGGAAGAGATAGGGATCCAGTGCCAGTCAAAGCCTTGCGCTCTTGCCTCGGCCGCCAGAGCCTCCGCCGCCGGCTGCCCTTCAACCTCGCCATCGGGCCGGTTGCAAATCAGCGTCTGGTAACCCAGCGCCTTTAACTGCGATAAATCGGCTGCGGTCACCTGGTCGGCAACCGAGAAAGAGGAAGTAACCGGTTTGATGTCCATATAACACCTCGGTGAATTGACTGAATGGCTCAGATAGCAACATCGCTAACCGCAGATTGCAAACCAATAACATTAGCACATGTTGATGTTATTGGTTTGCCGTCGCGCCCCCAAACGAAAAAAGGAGGCCGAAGCCTCCTTTTTCGTGCAATCAAGAAACGTTATTACTTAACGATCTTGGCTACAACGCCGGCACCTACGGTACGGCCACCTTCACGGATGGCGAAACGCAGACCGTCTTCCATCGCGATAGGAGCAATCAGGCTAACAACCATTTTGATGTTGTCGCCAGGCATAACCATTTCAACGCCTTCCGGCAGTTCGATGGTACCGGTCACGTCAGTTGTACGGAAGTAGAACTGGGGACGGTAGCCTTTGAAGAACGGAGTGTGACGACCGCCTTCTTCCTTGGACAGCACGTATACTTCGGATTCGAAGTCGGTGTGCGGGTTGATTGAACCCGGCTTGGCCAGAACCTGACCACGCTCAACGTCTTCACGCTTGGTACCACGCAGCAGAACGCCTACGTTCTCACCAGCACGACCTTCGTCCAGCAGCTTGCGGAACATTTCAACGCCGGTACAAGTGGTCTTGATGGTATCTTTGATACCAACGATTTCCACTTCTTCACCAACTTTAACGATACCGCGCTCAACACGACCGGTAACAACGGTGCCACGGCCCTGGATAGAGAACACGTCCTCGATCGGCAGCAGGAAAGCACCGTCAACGGCACGCTCGGGCTCGGGGATGTAGGAATCCAGAGCATCGGCCAGTTCGATGATTTTCTCTTCCCACTGTGCATCGCCTTCCAGGCCTTTCAGAGCAGAGCCCTGGATAACCGGAATGTCGTCGCCCGGGAAGTCGTACTCGGACAGCAGTTCACGAACTTCCATTTCTACCAGCTCGAGCAGCTCTTCATCGTCAACCATGTCACACTTGTTCATGAACACAACGATGTAAGGTACGCCTACCTGGCGGGCCAGCAGGATGTGCTCACGAGTTTGCGGCATAGGACCATCGGTCGCAGCAACAACCAGGATAGCGCCATCCATCTGAGCAGCACCGGTGATCATGTTTTTAACGTAATCGGCGTGTCCAGGGCAGTCAACGTGAGCGTAGTGACGAGTGTCAGTGTCGTACTCAACGTGAGAAGCAGCGATGGTGATACCACGCGCTTTTTCTTCAGGAGCGTTATCGATCTGGTCGAATGCGCGGGCGGAACCGCCGTTCTTTTTGGCCAGCACGTTGGTGATGGCAGCAGTCAGAGTGGTTTTACCGTGGTCAACGTGGCCGATAGTACCTACGTTTACGTGCGGTTTGTTACGTTCAAATTTTTCTTTAGACACGGACTAGTCCTTCCTAGTTTGATCCCACCCATTATAAGGATGGGGAGTTTAAACAAAGATTAGTTAACCTTTACGAGCAATAATCGCTTCAGCCATGCTGGCAGGTACTTCGGCGTACTTGGCAAACTCCATGGAGTAAGAAGCACGACCTTGCGACTGTGAACGCAGGTCTGTAGCGTAGCCGAACATTTCAGACAGCGGCAACACGGCATTAATAACCTTGCCGGAGGGGCCATCTTCCATGCCTTCGATGATACCACGACGACGATTCACGTCACCGATAACATCACCCATATACTCTTCCGGCGTCTCTACTTCAACCTTCATCACAGGTTCAAGCAGCACGGGATTACATTTCATGAAGCCCGCTTTAAACGCCATAGAACCGGCGATTTTAAAGGCCATTTCAGAAGAGTCAACATCGTGATAAGAACCATCGTACAGAGTGACCTTGATGTCTTCGATCGGATAACCCGCCAGAACGCCCTGCTTCATCTGTTCCTGAATACCCTTGTCTACTGCCGGGATGTATTCCTTGGGAATAACACCACCGACAACGGCGTTCTCGAAGATGTAGCCGGTACCTTCTGCCTGCGGCTCGATCTTGATCCATACATGACCAAACTGACCACGGCCTCCGGACTGGCGTACGAACTTGCCTTCCTGTTCGATGCTGTCACGGATACTTTCACGGTAGGCAACCATGGGTTTACCCACGTTGGCTTCTACCTTGAATTCACGCTTCATGCGGTCAACGAGAATATCCAGGTGCAGCTCGCCCATACCGGCGATGATGGTCTGCCCCGATTCTTCGTCGGTCCATACGCGGAAAGACGGATCTTCCTGCGCCAGACGACCCAGTGCCAACCCCATTTTTTCCTGGTCGGCCTGGGTTCTGGGCTCAACAGCCACGGAGATAACCGGTTCCGGAAACTCCATCCGCTCCAGAATGATAGGCGCGTTCGGGGCACACAGGGTGTCACCGGTCGTCACGTCTTTCAGACCGATAGCGGCGGCGATGTCACCGGCACAAACGGATTTGATCTCTTCACGCTTGTTGGCATGCATCTGGACGATACGACCGAAACGCTCACGCTTGCCCTTGACCGAGTTCAGCACGGCATCACCGGTGTTAACCACACCGGAGTACACGCGGAAGAAGGTCAGGTTGCCCACGAACGGGTCGGTCGCAATCTTGAACGCCAGTGCAGAGAAAGGAGCGGCGTCGTCGGCCGGACGTGTGTCCGGCGTTTCGCCGTCTGCTTTCAAACCACTGATGGCGTGAACTTCTACCGGCGACGGCAGATAGTCAATCACCACGTCCAGCATCGCCTGTACGCCCTTGTTCTTGAACGCAGAGCCACAGGTGACCAGGATGATTTCGCTGTTCAGCACGCGACTACGCAAAGCAGCTTTGATTTCCGCTTCCGACAGCTCGCCGCCTTCCAGGTACTTGTCCATCAACTCTTCATTGGCCTCGGCTGCAGCCTCAACCAGGTTCTGATGCCATTCGTCGGCCAATTCCTGCATGTCGGCAGGAATGTCTTCGTAGACAAAAGTGGTACCGTGGTCTTCTTCACTCCAGTTGATGGCCTTCATCTTGATGAGGTCAACAACGCCGGTGAAGTGTTCTTCTGCGCCGATCGGCAGCTGAACAGGGACAGCTACGCCCTTGAGGCGTGACTTGATCTGCTCAACCACCCGCAGGAAATTGGCACCGGTACGGTCCATCTTGTTGACGAACGCAATACGCGGAACCGCATACTTGTTGGCCTGACGCCATACGGTTTCAGACTGGGGCTGAACGCCACCAACGGCACAGTAGACCATAACGGCACCGTCGAGCACCCGCATGGACCGTTCGACTTCAATGGTGAAGTCAACGTGCCCGGGGGTGTCGATGATATTAATACGGTGCTGTGGATACTGATGCGCCATACCATCCCAAAAACAGGTAGTCGCGGCAGAGGTAATGGTAATACCACGCTCTTGTTCCTGCTCCATCCAGTCCATGGTAGCAGCGCCATCATGTACTTCGCCGATTTTATGGCTTACACCGGTATAAAACAGCACACGTTCGGTGGTTGTCGTTTTACCGGCGTCAATGTGAGCGCTGATACCGATGTTGCGGTAACGCTCAATGGGAGTTGTACGAGCCACAATAATATCCTCTTGCTAAGGTCGATTGTCCTTAGTAAGCAATCAAACGGGTGCGGCAATGCCGCACCCATCCAATTACCAGCGGTAGTGGGCAAACGCTTTGTTTGCTTCGGCCATACGGTGCACGTCTTCACGCTTCTTAACCGCAGAACCTTTGTTTTCAGAAGCATCCAGCAGCTCGCCAGCCAGACGCTGAGCCATAGATTTTTCACCACGCTTACGAGCGGCGTCTACCAACCAGCGCATGGCCAGGGCATTACGACGCACGGGGCGTACTTCAACCGGCACCTGGTAGGTAGAACCACCTACACGGCGCGATTTAACTTCAACAGTAGGACGAATGTTGTCCAGCGCTTCTTCGAACAGCGCCAGATGCTCTTTGCTGGTCTTGTCAGCAACGATTTCCAGAGCACCGTAAACAATCTTTTCAGAGGTAGATTTCTTACCATCTACCATTACGATGTTTACGAATTTTGCCAGCAGCTCGGATCCGAACTTGGGATCCGGCAGGATTTTACGCTGGCCGATTACGCGACGTCTTGGCATTGCAAACTCTCCGTAACTTCAGGGATAACCCAAAACACAACAGGTTAAAAAATAAAATGTTTGGCCTTACTTAACGGAGAACCATTAAGACTTGGGCTTCTTGGCACCGTACTTGGAACGGGCCTGGCGACGTGCGGAAACACCTGAGGTGTCCAGTGCGCCACGTACGGTGTGATAACGCACACCGGGCAAATCTTTAACACGACCGCCACGGATCAGCACGACGGAGTGCTCCTGCAGGTTGTGGCCTTCACCACCGATGTAGGAGTTGACTTCGAAACCGTTGGTCAGACGAACACGACATACTTTACGCAGTGCGGAGTTCGGCTTCTTCGGGGTGGTGGTGTATACGCGGGTACATACGCCGCGTTTCTGCGGGCAAGCTTCCAGCGCCGGCACGTTGCTTTTAGCTACGGCTTGTTGGCGAGGCTTGCGAACCAGCTGGTTAATTGTTGCCATTAACAGCTCCTGAAAAGTATCGTTCTACAGTTGTGAAAAATCTATCCCCAAAAGCGGGGACGCAAAATTCTATGCTTGCCGTGCTGGCGAGTCAAGATTTATACAATTTTTGGCACATGATTTGTGCAAAAGTCGTCACCAGGCCTGAGGACTACCCAGTTTTGCCACCAGTTCGACCAACCCGGCCATGGTAACAGGTTCACCCAGCCCATGCGTCAGCCCCCGCGCCTGCAGGTCTTCCTGCATCACATAGAGGCGTCTGCTGTCGGCCAGGGCCTGTAACCGTGTCTGCCAGGCAGGTACCGTGACCGCAATCACCGCATCCTGCCATAACAATAACCGATCGTCATTCTGCATCTGCGCCAGCGCCTGTTTCAGATCGTGACGCGCGAAGGGAGAGTGTTTTACCGTATGTAGCATGGGGGTCCTCAGAAACTCAGCCGTACCGGGTAATCCGCCAGCCGTTGCTGCAATTCGGCCGGTGACAGCACCGCCGCCTCGATGGCCAGCCGTTCGACCGGCAGGCCACGCTCGGCCAGCGCCTCGGCGCTGATGTAGACGTTATCGACATCATACAGCTCGAGCAGGCCGAAGGTGGGCGCATAATGCCGCCCCAGTATCGAGGCAGGGTCCTGATCGGCCAGCAGCTGATAGACACCATCGTCGATAAAGAAGACGCCGATGTCTTCACTCAGCGCCGAGGTAGCCAGCAACGCGTCCAGTCCTTCCCGGCCGGAAGCCGAGCCATGAGGCGGCGTTCGAAAAATAAAGGCGACCTTGTTCATCGGCATATACTCGTTAAGTTACCGCCACTCAAAATTGCACCACCCGGTCGGCACTCAGCGCCGCCTGCGCCAGCGAGCCCAACCCGCTGAGCCGAAAAGGCGCCGCCAGGTTCCACTGTTCCAGTCCGGCCTGAGTCGCGCTCGGCTCGTCGCTGACACCACGGCGCAGTGCGGCGGCCACACAAACATCCAGCGTCAGTCCATGCTTGGCGGCCAGCTCGACCCAGGCCTGCTGCAGGTGAGTTTCATCGCCGGCCGGCTGCACCAGCTGGCTGGCGTTATGTACGCCTTCCTGATAGAAGAAAATCTGATTGAGCACATGGCCCTGCTGCAACAGGGCGCGCGCAAAGCGGTAGGCATCCGCCGCCGACTGGCTGCCGTAACAGGGGCCGGTAACCAATAGTGCAAACTGCAGGGAAGCTGGTTTCATGACGGGATCCGGACAGAATGGGGCAACCGACGGCTGCCCCGGGCAAGACTTATTCGACGTAGGCAACGGCTTCCACTTCTACCAGCACGTCTTTCGGCAGACGGGCCACTTCCACACAGGAACGCGCCGGCGCACCCAGGGTGAAATAGCTGGCATAGACTTCGTTGAAGGCCAGGAAGTTGTTCATGTCGGACAGGAAGCAGGTGGTCTTCAGCACGCTGGAGGCATCGGCACCGGCTTCGGCCAACACGGCCATCAGGTTATCCATTACCTGCTTGGTCTGGGCTTCGATACCGCCTTCAACCACATCCATGCTTACCGGATCGAGCGGGATCTGGCCAGAGGTATACACCATATTGCCGATGCGGGTAGCCTGAACATAAGGACCAATGGCGGCGGGAGCCTGGTCGGTGGCGATGATTGTTTTAGTCATGGGTTCTCCTGGTGGGGCGATGGTTCTTCGTCATCGCGTTTTTTTTGTCGAATATAAAGATAAACCGTGTGTTTGGATATATTGAGCTTGTTCGACACCATGGCAATGGCGTCCTTGATGTCGAAAATGCCCTTTTCATAGAGGGTGGTGACAATCTGCTTGTTCTTGGCGTTGTTGGCCACATCCGGATCGGCGTTAATGGCATCGATGGTGCGCTCCACCGTCAGGGTCACCAGCTCTTCGACGTTGTTGTTGAAGTTTTCCGGCGACACTTCGGCCCGCTCCGCCACTCTGGGTAGAAAGTCGGCCATCAATTCGTGAAACGGCGCGCCCAGGTGCAGATTGATGCACAGAAGGCCGATGGCCTCGCCCTGCAGATCACGCAGTAGCTGGACCGAGGATTTCATCGGGGTACCTAACCGGCTCTGGGTAAAGCAGGTCAGCCACTGCGCCTCCCCTTGCCGCTCAAGCTCGGGCAACAGCCGCAGCGCCGGCTCGCCTATGGGCGCGCCGACCTGACAGCCACTCAGGCCGCCGTTGGCCACCTTGAGTACCGAGCGATTCGGGTCTGCCAGCGAGTGCAATACCACCTCACAGTGCTTGCCGAACATATCGGCCAGACCATCGACCAGAACGCCGTGGAGATCCAGCAACTGCCGGTCTTGCCGGCTGAATGCATTTTTGGCTGCACTTTTATTCAGGGAACGGGCCGTCCCACTTTCCGCTGGCATTTCTGGCTCCCACCCACCAAACATCTGGCTCTGATTTTCAACTGCTGATGACAGATGTCAACTATTTTTGAGACCAGCTGGGAGCCCGCTCGCGCCGTCAGGGAAATTTAAGCTACAAACCCACTCAACCGCGGGGGCCATTTTCGATGCTGACAATTTTTCCCCTTCTGATGGTGACGATTTGCATGAACTGGTAGCGGCCGAAATGGTAGGTCCAACGCTCGCCATCGGGCTCTTGGTACCAACGGCCATAATGGTTGCGATAATGCCGCCAGGCCGTTTCCCGCACCAGGGGCTCACCACAGTAAAGCAACAACAGAGCGGTGGGATCACCGTCGGTGATCAGCCGGTTGTTGCAACGCATACTGTCTGCCTGGGCCGGCATCAACGCCAGGCACAACCAAAGCAGCCCCCCTCCTGCCCACCCGTAACGCATCGGCACCTCCTGCCCCAAGCATAGTTCGCTCGCCGCAAGGAAAGCCGTTCGTCAGGCAATAAAAAACCGCCCGCAGGCGGTTTTTCAACATCAGGCAACCGGGACTCAAGCGCGCAGGGATTTCTCGCCGCGCGACACGCCGCAGACGCCGCTGCGAACCACTTCCACCACTTCGGTGGTTTCACTCATGTTGCGAATAAAGGCGTCCAGCTTGTCGCTGGTGCCGACCAGCTGCACCGTATACAGGTGCGGGGTCACATCGACGATCTGGCCACGGAAGATATCGGCGGTACGCTTGACTTCATCGCGGTTGGCACCATCGGCGCGTACCTTGACCAGCACGATTTCCCGTTCGATATGATCGCCTTCACTCAGATCACTGACCTTGAGCACATCCACCAGCTTGTTCAGCTGTTTGGTGATCTGTTCGATGACCCGATCATCACCGGTGGTGACGATGGTCATCCGTGACAGGGTCGAATCTTCGGTCGGCGCC
Source organism: Oceanisphaera sediminis (assembly GCF_039539745.1). Classification (NCBI taxonomy): domain Bacteria; kingdom Pseudomonadati; phylum Pseudomonadota; class Gammaproteobacteria; order Aeromonadales; family Aeromonadaceae; genus Oceanisphaera; species Oceanisphaera sediminis. The sequence goes on along the minus strand of NZ_BAABDS010000019.1, from coordinate 13,665 downwards.
ACCGTCAGGGTCTCGATGTTGTAGGCCCGCTGGGAAAACAACCCCACTACCCGGCTCAAGGCGCCGGATTCGTTTTCCAGCAACAGGGATATAATACGCCGCATCAGGTTCTCTCCGTTTTGCTTAACCACATTTCATCCATGGCTCCGGTTTTGATCTGCATGGGATACACATGCTCTTCCGGGTCAATCTGAATATCCATAAACACCAGCTTGTCGGTCATGGAGAAGCATTTCTCCAGCGCCGCATCCAGCTCTTTCGGGTCGGAAACCCGAATCCCGACGTGGCCGTAAGACTCGGCCAGCTTGACGAAATCAGGCAGAGAATCCATGTAGGAGTGACTCTGACGCCCCTCGTAGAACATCTTCTGCCACTGCTTCACCATGCCCAAAGCATGGTTGTTCATGGAGATGATTTTCACCGGTATGTTGTACTGCATACAGGTGGACAGTTCCTGAATGTTCATCTGAATGGAGCCGTCGCCGGTGACACAGACAGACACCGCGTCGGGACGCGCCAACTTGGCACCCATCGCCGCCGGCAAGCCAAAGCCCATGGTGCCGAGGCCGCCGGAGTTGATCCACTGGCGCGGCTTGTCGAACGGATAGTAAAGGGCGGCAAACATCTGGTGCTGGCCCACATCGGAGCTGACCATGGCCTCGCCCTTGGTGATGCGATAGACCGACTGGATCACCTGTTGCGGCTTGATGTACTGCTCGCTGGTTTCAAAGCTCAGGCACTGACGGGCGCGCCACTGCTCGATTTGCTCCCACCAGTCGCTCATCGCCTGCGGGTCGGTTTTCAGACCCAGTTCGCGAATGGCTTCCAGCATTTGCGCCAGCACCGTATCGGCGGAGCCCACGATGGGAATATGGGTTTTGATATTCTTGGAAATCGAGGTCGGGTCTATATCCACATGCACTATGGTGGCGTGAGGACAGAACTTCTCGACGTTGTTGGTCACCCGGTCGTCGAAGCGGGCACCGATGGCCAGAATCAGATCCGAATTATGCATGGTCTTGTTGGCTTCATAGGTGCCATGCATGCCGAGCATACCGACAAACTGCTTGTGCGTGCCGGGCATGGCACCCAGTCCCATCAGGGTGTTGGTCACCGGCAGATTGAACAACTCGGCCAGCTGAACCACCAGGGCACTGGCTTCGGCGGTAACGGCACCACCACCCACGTACATGACCGGACGCTTGGCATCGGCCAGGGCTTTCATCGCCTTCTTGATCTGGCCTTTATGCCCGACACCGGTCGGACTGTAGGAGCGCATTTCCACCGAGCTGGGGTACACATAGGGATGCTTTTCTTTCGGATTCTGCACATCTTTGGGCAGATCCACCACCACGGGGCCTGGGCGCCCGGTGGCCGCGATGTAATAGGCTTTCTTGATTGCCAGTGGAATATCTGCGGCGGTCTTGCACAGGAAGCTGTGCTTCACGATGGGCCGCGAGATACCGATCATGTCGGTCTCCTGGAAGGCATCGTCACCGATATAGAAGGTGGGCACCTGGCCGGACAGGACAACCATGGGAATGGAGTCCATGTAGGCGGTGGCAATACCGGTGATGCAGTTGGTCGCCCCCGGGCCCGAGGTGACCAGCACGGTACCCACCTTGCCGGTGGCGCGGGTATAGCCGTCGGCCATGTGCACGGCCGCCTGTTCGTGACGAACCAGCACGTGTTCCATCTTGCCGTTTTCAAATAAGGCGTCATAGATATCAAGCACTGAACCGCCGGGGTAACCGAATATATGCTCGACTCCCTGATCTTCCAGCGCCCGCACTACCATTTCCGCGCCTGATAACATCTCCATGATAAGCCCTCCAGGCTTGTACTCCATTCACCTTGTCATCTTCCGCAGCCTGAACAGCCCGGTCGAACTGAAGTAATATGGCAAAGTGAACAGTTTTTTATCTTTATGAAACAAATACTTCTGCCACACAGCATATAAATAGGCAGAAAAAGGATCAAAAATCACCTTAACCTGCTTTAAATCACTTGTCTACGAGCTTTATAAAAAGCGACGTCCGACCATGCCCAGGCAGAGCTCTCAGCGTTTTTATAGCACGGACGCCATACGGAAAACGGGGCCAGTTTCGAGCCTGAAGTCAGACCAAATCACGGTTTGAACCGGGTTGCCGCCTTCATGGTCCGGCTACGCCTCCGTTAATGCCATGTCACACCATTGCACTACCATGCACTATGTTGAGATGAACAGATGACATCATTATTACCCCTTTTTCTGCAAAAAATACCCACCGCCGACATGAGACATAAAAACCAATAATAATTAAAAAATAAGAACTAAAACCCAGGTCAAAAGCTAAATAACAACATAAAAAACCACATAACAAGATGATAACCTTATCAACCCCACAAGCTGTCTTTTGTTATCGGTGTCGCTAATATTGACACCATCATCGATTCCCGTTATTGGTATAGCGTTGTTAACGGATTCTTCTTCGGTGATGAGTGCTATGTTCAAACATATTCAGCTACTACTACTAACCTCAGAGGTGCTCAAGCGCACGGGTCGAGCGTAGCTGGAATTCATCATCCACATCTATTCATACTAAAACCCGTGCCATCCGCACGGGTTTTTTATATCTGTCGCGGGCGGCAAGGAACAACAGAGGGAAAGCGACATGTCGAACCAGGTCATTATATTCGATACCACCTTGAGAGATGGTGAGCAGGCGCTTTCCGCCAGCCTGACGGTCAAGGAAAAATTACAAATTGCCTATGCATTAGAACGCTTGGGCGTAGATGTGATGGAAGTCGGTTTCCCCATTTCATCACCCGGTGATTTCGAGTCGGTGCAGACCATCGCCCGCCACATCAAGAACAGCCGAGTCTGCGCCCTGTCGCGCGCACTCAAGGCCGATATCGACGCCGCCGGCGAAGCCTTGCGGGTCGCGGATCAGTTTCGCATCCACACCTTTATTTCCACCTCCGACATTCATGTGCAGAGCAAACTGCGCAAGGATTTCGACTCGGTGCTGGAGATGAGTGTCGGCGCGGTCAAGCATGCCCGTGGTTATACTGACGATGTAGAGTTCTCCTGCGAAGATGCGGGCCGTACCCCTATCGACAACCTGTGCCGCATGGTCGAAGCGGTGATCAAGGCCGGCGCCACCACCGTCAACATTCCCGATACCGTGGGTTACACGGTGCCGAGCGAATTCGGCAGCATCATAGAGGCGCTGTTCAACCGGGTGCCCAACATCCATCAGGCGGTCATCTCGGTGCATTGCCATGACGATCTGGGCATGTCGGTGGCCAACTCCATCGCCGCAGTACAACAAGGCGCTCGCCAGATCGAATGTACCATCAACGGCATCGGCGAACGGGCCGGCAACTGCTCGCTGGAAGAAGTGGCCATGGTCATGAAGACCCGGGGCGACTTGCTCGGGGTACATACCAATATCAAGCATCAGGAAATTTACCGTACCAGCCAGCTGGTGCGTAACCTGTGCAACATGCCGGTGCAGCCCAACAAGGCCATAGTGGGTGCCAACGCCTTCGCCCACTCGTCCGGTATTCATCAGGACGGTGTGCTGAAGAACAAGAATACCTACGAGATCATCACCCCCGAGAGCATCGGCCTGCCCAAGAATCAGCTCAACCTGACTTCCCGCTCCGGTCGCCACGTGATCAAGCATCGCATGGCCGAGATGGGTTACACCGAGCAGGACTACGATCTCGATACCCTCTACACCAGCTTTCTGGCACTGGCGGATCGCAAGGGTCAGGTATTCGACTACGACCTGGAGGCCCTGGTGTTCTTCAGCCAGATCCACGAAGAGCCGGAGCAGTTCAAGCTCAATTACCTGAGCGTACAGTCGGGCAGCAATGTGATGTCGACCGCCAGCGTGCGCATGAGCGTCGGCGGCGAAACCATCAACGAAGCCGCCGTGGGCAATGGTCCGGTCGATGCGGTTTACCAGTGCATCAACCGCGTTACCGGCTACGACATTCGTATCGACAAGTACGAAGTGAAGAGCAAGGGCGAAGGTAAAGATGCCCTCGGCCAGGTAGACATTGTCGCCGAATATAAAGAACGCAAGTTCCACGGTATGGGACTGGCCACCGACATCGTCGAATCTTCGGCCCAGGCGCTGATACATGTGATCAACAGCATCTACCGGGCCGAGCAGGTCGCGGAAAAGAAAGAAGAAATTCAGAAAAAAATTCGTATGGAGACAGTGTAAGTATGAGTGCAAGCTACAAGGTTGCCGTATTGCCCGGAGACGGCATCGGCCCAGAGGTGATGACCGAGGCGCTGAAGGTACTGGACAAGGTGCAGACTGAATTCGGTTTCAGCCTGGAACTGAGCCACCATGATGTGGGCGGTATCGCCATCGACAACCACGGCACTCCCCTGCCGGCAACCACCCTGGCCGGCTGTGAAGCCGCCGATGCGGTGCTGTTCGGCTCGGTGGGCGGCCCCAAGTGGGAAAATCTGCCCCCCAACGAGCAGCCGGAACGTGGCGCCCTGTTGCCCCTGCGCGGTCACTTCAAGCTGTTCTGCAACATGCGTCCGGCCCGTATCTATCAGGGTCTGGAAGGTTTCTCGCCGCTGCGCGCCGACATCAGCGCCCGCGGCTTCGACATCGTCTGCATGCGTGAGCTGACCGGCGGCATCTACTTCGGTCAGCCCAAGGGTCGCGAAGGCACCGGCGCCAACGAAAAGGCGTTCGACACCGAAGTCTATCACCGCTTCGAGATCGAACGTATCGCCCGCCTGGCGTTCGAAGCCGCCCGCGGCCGTCGCGGCATCGTCACCTCGGTCGACAAGGCCAACGTACTGCAGGCCTCCATCCTGTGGCGCGAAGTGGTCATCGACGTCGCCAGGGACTATCCGGATGTGACCCTGAACCACATCTATATCGACAACGCCACCATGCAGCTGATCAAGGATCCGTCCCAGTTCGACGTCATGCTGTGCTCCAACCTGTTTGGCGACATCATCTCCGACGAAATGGCGATGATCACCGGCTCCATGGGCCTGCTGCCCTCGGTCAGCCTCAACGACAAGGGATTTGGCCTGTACGAACCGGCCGGCGGCTCCGCCCCGGACATCGCCGGTCAGGGCATCGCCAATCCCATCGCCCAGATCCTGTCTGCCGCCCTGATGCTGCGTTACAGCTTCAAGCAGGAAGAGGCCGCTCAGGCCATCGAACGTGCCGTGAGTGAAACCCTGGCCGCCGGTTACTTCAGTGGCGACCTCTACAGTGCCGACGCCGCCCACCCGGTGCAAACCACCGCCCAGATGGGTGAGCAGATCACCGCCCGTATCCGGAGAGCAAACTAATGGCTACCACCCTCTATCAAAAAGTTTTCGACGCCCACCTGGTGCGCGATCAGGCCGGTGAAACGCCGTTGCTGTATATCGACCGCCATCTGGTACATGAAGTGACCTCGCCCCAGGCCTTCGACGGCCTGCGCGAAAAAGGCCGCAAGCTGCGTCGCCCGGATCGCACCTGGGCCACCATGGACCACAACGTGTCCACCCAGACCAACGACATCGCCGCCTCCGGTGAAATGGCCCGCATCCAGATGGAAACGCTGGCCAGCAACTGCGAAGAATTCGGCGTACCGCTCTATGATCTGCACCACAAGTACCAGGGCATAGTGCACGTGATCGGTCCCGAGCTGGGCCTGACCCTGCCCGGTACCACCATCGTCTGCGGTGACTCTCATACCGCGACCCACGGCGCCTTTGGCGCCCTGGCGTTCGGTATCGGCACCTCGGAGGTGGAGCACGTCATGGCCACCCAGACCCTGAAGCAGGGCCGGGCCAAAACCATGAAGATTCAGGTCAACGGCGAGCTCAAGCCGGGCATCAGCGCCAAAGACGTGGTGCTGGCCATTATCGGCAAGGTCGGCCACGCCGGCGGTACCGGTTATGTGGTGGAATTCTGTGGCAGCGCCATCGCGTCGCTGTCGATGGAAGCCCGCATGACCATCTGTAACATGGCCATCGAGCTGGGCGCCAAGGCCGGTCTGGTTGCCCCCGATCAGACCACCTTCGACTACCTCAAGGGCAAGCCGTTCGCACCAGAAGGCGCCGACTGGGAGCAGGCTGTCGCCTACTGGCAGACCCTGAAGTCCGATGACGACGCCGAATTTGACGCCGTTATCGAGCTGGACGGTGCCGACATCGCGCCGCAGGTCACCTGGGGTACCAACCCGGGCCAGGTGATGCCGGTGAACGGTATCATCCCGGTTCCGGCAGACATCAAAGACCTCACCGAGCGGCAGTCTGCGGTCAAGGCACTGCAATACATGGATATTCCGGCCGGTGGCAAGCTCACCGATGTCAATATCGACAAGGTATTCATCGGCTCCTGCACCAACAGCCGCATCGAAGACTTGCGCGCCGCCGCCGCCATCGCCGAGGGCCGCAAGGTGGCCTCCGGCGTACAGGCACTGGTGGTACCCGGCTCTCAACAGGTGAAGGCCCAGGCAGAAGCGGAAGGTCTGGACAAGATCTTCATCGAAGCCGGCTTCGAATGGCGCCTGCCGGGCTGCTCCATGTGCCTGGCCATGAACAACGACCGGCTGCAGCCGGGCGAGCGTTGTGCCGCCACCAGCAACCGCAACTTCGAAGGCCGCCAGGGCCGCGGTGGTCGCACTCATCTGGTGAGCCCGGCCATGGCCGCCGCCGCCGCCGTCTTCGGTCACTTTGTCGACATTCGGGAATTATAAGGGGTACAACATGAGCGGATTCAAGCAGTTAACCGGTATTGCCGCCCCTTTGGATGCGGCCAATGTAGATACCGATCAGATCATCCCGAAGCAGTTTTTGCAGAAGGTCACCCGGTCCGGCTTCGGCAAGCACCTGTTTCACGACTCGCGCTTTCTCGATGATGCCGGCGAGCAGCCCAACCCGGAGTTTGTGCTGAACCAGACTCCTTACGACCAGGCGGTGATCCTGCTGGCACGGGAAAACTTCGGTTGTGGCTCCAGCCGCGAGCACGCGCCCTGGGCATTGGCCGACTTCGGTCTGCAGGCAGTCATCGCCCCCAGCTTTGCCGACATCTTCTATGGCAACGCCATCAACAACGGCATGGTACCGGTGCGGCTGACCGAAGAGCAGGTCGATGCCCTGTTCCAGTACGCCAAGGCCAATAAAGGGGCCGAGATCACCGTCGATCTGGAAGCCCAGCAGGTACGTGCCGGCGAGCTCAACTTCCCGTTCGAAATCGACGAGTTCCGCCGCTACTGTCTGCTCAACGGCCTCGACAACATCGGCCTGACACTGCAACATCAGGATCAGATCGACGCCTATGAGGCCAAGCAGCCCAGCTGGCTGTAAGCGGTTTCAAGGTAATAGATGTCAACGCCGGCGCAAGCCGGCGTTATTGTTTGTACTCATGACTCAGTGCACGTCACTCAATACCAGCGCCACCATGTCGGTGCTCTCTCCGGCATCCACCCGGATCACGCTCGCGGTGGCAATCAGCGGCTCTACCCCCGAGTCGGCAGAAGGCAACACCAGCCGCCATTCCTGTCCCACCGCGCATTGACCGGTGGCCACTTCCATCAGTACACCTTCGGCACTGAGGTTACGGCAAATTCCCTCTACCCGTTGCCGGGTCGTGGCCAGAATAACCCTGGAGTCGAGCTGCATACGACTGAACACTCGCTGTTCTTCTTGAGCTGGCATCATGGTTCACCTTCCTTGTCAGACTGTGGCTTATAAGGCTGTGGTTTATCAGAGACGGTTTATAAGACACTGGTTTAGCAAAAAGAATAACCCTACAATAACGGCCATTCTTAAACGGGGTGCGGCCAACCGCTGAGATCATACTCGTGCATCGCCCCCGGCTCGTGCCGGCGCAGGAATTCAAGCTTTCGGCCTTATCCATCCACAAGGAGTGGCCTGTGAACAAGTTCCTTATTGCCCTTTCCCTGCTCGTGACAGCCGGCCAGGCAATGGCACAAATACCGACTCTGACCATCTATACCTATAGCTCATTTGCGTCCGACTGGGGACCCGGTCCGGCCATCAAACAAGCCTTTGAAGCCGAATGTGCCTGTCGGCTCGAGCTGGTGGCGCTGGATGACGGTGTCTCCATTCTGAATCGACTGCGGCTGGAAGGCCGTCATAACAAGGCCGATATCATACTGGGACTCGACAACAATCTGCTGCAGGCCGCCAAGGACACCGGGCTGCTGGCCGAACATGGCCAGTCGCTGGACGGTATCACGGTGCCCGGCGGCTGGAGCGACAGCACCTTTCTGCCCTACGATTACGGTTATTTCGCCTTTATCTACGACGCCGACAAGCTGAAGCAGCCGCCGCAGAGTTTTGCCGAACTGCTGGCTCGCCCCGAACTGACCCTGCTGTATCAGGATCCCCGCACCAGCACTCCCGGTCAGGGCCTGATGCTGTGGGTACAGAAGCTGTATGGTGACGAGGCCCCGGCCGTGTGGCAGAACCTGGCCAAGCGTACCGTATCGGTGACCAAAGGCTGGAGCGAGTCCTACGGCATGTTCCTCAAGGGTGAGGCGGATCTGGTGCTGTCCTACACCACCTCTCCGGCCTACCATATCGAGGCCGAGCAAAAGACCCGGTATCGGGCCGCCGGCTTTGAGGAAGGGCATTATCTGCAGGTAGAAGTCGCAGCCATGCTCAGCAACAGCCAACAGCCCGAACTGGCCAGGCAGTTTATGCAATTCATGGTCAGCCCCGCCTTTCAGCAAGAGATTCCCGCCGGTAACTGGATGTATCCGGTGATCGAGACGCCGTTACCCGCCAGCTTCGATACCCTGATCAGCCCCGAGCAGAGCCTCGTGTTTAGAGCCGAACAGGTGGCCACCCAACGCAGCGGCTGGCTTCGACAGTGGCTGAGTGCCGTCACTCGCTGATGCACCGCAAGTACTGGTGGCTGCCGGGCAGCTTGAGCCTGCTCGGTATTCTGCTGCTCACTGCCGGACCCATTGCCGCCCTGCTGCTGCAAAGCAGTCAGAACGGCCTGTCTCGCCTGCTGCACGACAGTTACCTGCACCATGTTGTCTGGTTCAGTTTCTATCAGGCGTTGTTGTCTACTCTGCTGAGCCTGCTGCTGGCTATTCCGCTGGCACAGGCTCTGTCCCGCCGCCAATTTCCGGGCCGGGGGCTCTTGTTGCGGTTGTTCGGGCTGTCACTGGTGCTGCCGGTCATCCTGGTGGTATTCGGCATCGTCACCGTGCATGGCCGTCAGGGCTGGGTGAACCAGTTGCTGCAGGCACTGGGGTTCGAGTCTGTGGGTTATCTGTACGGCCTTGCCGGCATACTGCTGGCTCACGTGTTTTTCAATATGCCGCTGGCGGCCCGTATTCTGCTGCAAGGCATAGAGAGCATACCGGCCAGTCAATGGCGAATCGCCAGCCAACTCGGTTTCAGCGGCTGGCAATTGTTCCGCTGGCTGGAATGGCCGGCGATCAGAAGTGCGCTACCGGCATTGGCCAGCATGATCTTCATGCTGTGTTTTACCAGTTTCGCCACCGTCATGGCCCTGGGCGGCGGCCCTAAATCCACCACGCTGGAAGTGGCCATTTATCAGGCGTTGCGCTTCGACTTCGATCTGCCACTGGCGGGCATGCTCGCCTTGTTGCAGCTGTTGTTCTGCAGCGGTTTTCTGCTGCTGCAATACGGGCTGACTCGCGTGCAGCCAGAGCAGAACAGCAGCAACGAGCTTGCGCTGCGGCCGGATAGACTGCGTATCGGTGTGCGCCTGTGGGATGCCCTGATCCTGACGCTGAGCCTGGGGCTGTTTCTGCCGCCCTTGCTGGCCATCATCGTCAGCGGCCTCAACCCTCGACTATGGCCCGCCCTGAATTCACTCCAGCTGTGGCAAGCCACTCTGACTTCGATGATCATTGCCGGCTGCGCGGCATTGCTGTCGGTACTGCTGACCCTGGGGCTACTCAGCAGCAGCCGCTATTTGCGTCTGCAGTTACATCGCAGGCTCGGTGCCGCCCTGATGGAAGCCTCCGGCTCCGTCATTCTGGTGCTGCCGGCGGTGGTGCTCTCGACCGGACTTTTTATTTTGCTGCGTAACGTGGCCGATGTTTTTACTCTGGGGCCGGTACTGGTGTTGCTGGTCAACGCCCTGATGGCGTTGCCTTATGGGCTGCGCGCCTTGCAGTTGCCGATGGAGCGGGTTGCCCGTCAGTATGGCCGGCTCTGTACCAGCCTCGATGTTCAGGGCATGGCGCGGCTCAGGCTGGTGGAATGGCCGCTGCTGCGCAAGCCCATCGCGCTGGCACTGGCGCTGGCGATGATGCTGTCGCTCGGCGATCTCAGTGCCATTGCCCTGTTCGGCAGCCAGTCACTGCAGACCCTGCCCTGGCTGCTGTATCAGCAATTGGGCAACTATCAGATGACGGATGCCGCCGCCACGGCGCTGATGCTGTTGCTGCTGAGTCTCGGCCTGTTTGGTTTGATAGAAGGTGTGCTGGGAGGCAAAGATGCTGCAACTGAATAATCTCTGCTCCCGCTATCCGGAGCAGGAGCTCTGTTTTACCCTCGCGGCCAATGCCGGTGAAGTCACCGCGCTTATCGGCCCCAGTGGGGCCGGAAAGTCTACCCTGCTGGCCATGGTGGGGGGCTTTACCAAAATTGATTCCGGGCAACTGCTGCATGATGACCAGGATCTGCTGCCACTGACTCCGGCCCGGCGGCCGATCACCACCCTGTTTCAGGATAATAACCTGTTCTGGCATATGACGGTGTATCAGAATATCGCCATCGGCCTGGCCCCCTCGTTGCGCCTCACGCCAGAACAACAGGCAAGGGTACAGCAGGTGGCCAGTCAGGTCGGCATAGAAGCCTTGCTGAACCGCAAACCTGCGAGCCTGTCCGGCGGTCAGCAACAAAGAGTGGGGCTGGCCCGTTGTCTGGCCCGTCGCCAGCCGGTGTTACTACTGGATGAACCCTTCTCTGCGCTGGATCCGGCCTTGCGCTTCGAGCTACTGGAACTGCTACGCAATCAGACCGATCGGCTGCAACTGACGGTATTGCTGGTCACCCACCACCCGGAGGAAGCCGCCAGGGTCGCCGACAACATCGCCTTTGTGCATGACGGCCGCATCCTGGAGCAAGGAAAAAGGGAGCTGTTGTCAGCTCCCCAAACCAAAGAGTTGAAGGCCTATCTCGGCCGCTAGAGATTTTCTTCCGCAAAGGAGGCGAGTCGGCTGCGAACCACGCCGTTGAGGTACACATTGGCACTGCCTTCAAAATCCTTGAAGCGTTCCACTATGTAGGTCAGCCCGGAGGTCACCGGGGTCAGGTAGTTGGAGTCTATCTGGGCCAGGTTGCCCGAGCACACCAGTTTGGTGCCTTCACCACAGCGGGTGATAATGGTCTTCAGCTGCGAGGCGGTCAGATTCTGGCATTCATCCAACAGCACGAAGGTATTCTGAATGCTGCGCCCGCGCATGAAGTTGACCGATTTGAACTGAATATTGGCCTTGCCCATGATGTAACTGAGCGAGCCGTCCATGCATTCATCCTGCTTGTGCAGTACTTCCAGCGTATCGGTGATGGCCGCCAGCCAGGGCGCCATTTTCTCTTCTTCGGTTCCCGGCAGAAAGCCGATGCTTTCGGCTATTTCCGGTGTGTTGCGCGTCACGATAACCTTGTCGTAAATCCCTTTTTCAATGATCATTTCCAGTGCCGACGCCATGGCCAGCAGGGTTTTACCGCTGCCTGCCGGACCGGTGAGGATCACCAGCTCGATATTGGGATCAAGCAGCGCATCCAGCGCCATGGCCTGATAGATGTTCTTGGGATGAATCCCCCAGGCCTTGCGCCCCATCATTCGCTCTCGGCCCAGGTCGACGAAACGGACCTTGCCATCGGCCTTGTTCAGTACACGACCGGCAAAGTCATCCGTGTCATCAACCAGGTACTGATTGATGTAGGCTCCCGGCAACAATTCGTCGGCGACGGTATGAATGACCTCCCGGCCATGAGTGGTGCTGTCGCACTCGCCCACTCTATCCCAGAAGCTGTTTTCCTGGTGATAAAAACCCTTGGATAACAAACGGATATCATCAACCAGCTGATCGGACCGGTAGTCCTCCACATATTGCAGACCCGCGCCCTTGGCCTTGAGCCGCATGTTGATGTCTTTGGTCACCAGCACCGCCATGCCTTCGGCGGTATGCTTTTGCAGATAGAGTGCGGTATTGATAATGCGGTTATCGGCTTCATCATCGGTAAATACCGCATAGCCTTCCGGCAAGTGTCGGTCGGTAATGATGGCGATGGTACCCGAAGCTTCAGCGCCCTGAAGACCCAAGGGGACTCCGGCCACAATCTGCTCGGGAGTGGCGTCGTGAAAAATTCCTTCCAGTGTGCGAATCGCGACCCGGGCATCCCGACTGACGTCTTTTTGCCGATCCTTGATGCGATCCAGCTCTTCAAGCACCGTCATGGGAATGACGACGTTATGTTCATTGAATGAATAAATGGAGAGAGGTTCGTGCAGCAGTACGTTGGTATCCAGAATAAAGCGTTTACGGTCATTGTCGTCCATAGACATGCTCCCTCGGGCTTGGCCCTTATCATGGTCATTGCCCAGTTAAAGCACAGTGCAATGACAGCTTTATTACAACCTAACGCTATGCCGTTTTTCGGCTTCAGGCAAGCAATCTTGTCTAATGGGTAAACATGAATGAGTACCAGCTCACTAAATTGGGAGCCGTAACAGATGAAGTGATACCAATCTGGAAAACTAACTGGTCTATTTAGCTGCCCTGTAAAGGTCGAACGAAGGGTCTACTCCACCGACACGCTAAACCGCATCCCTGCGACGCTCAGCACATGACGTCCTGTCATGTGATGGTCGCTGGAGTAGAACCCTTCATCCGCCCCTCTGCTGCGGAGTCGCCTGTCGGAGCGTCCTGCAGACAACTCGGTGCTTAAGGAGAGGCAACAGAGATCGGCTCCCACGACCGTGAAATGCCAAGGATGGCATTTCCCGAGCCCCCATGGATGGGTTTATGGCGTGTCGTGGGAGCTGACTCTGTTGCCTCGAGTATCCAGCTTTGAAATAGATCATATTCTTACTTAGATTGGTATGACAGATCAGAAGGAAGGGGGAGGAGCGAAGGCCAAAGCCCTCAAAGCACGAAAACGAAAAAAGCCCGACTCTTTCGAATCGGGCTTTTTGTATTGGGTGCCTGGCAGTGACCTACTTTCACATGGCAGCTGCCACACTATCATCGGCGCGGCTGCGTTTCACTTCTGAGTTCGGCATGGGATCAGGTGGGACCACAACGCTATCGCCGCCAGGCATAAACTTTAATCTGAAAAGCTGACGTTATTCGAAATAATCTGTAGTTGCCTTGACCGCAAGGTCTCACACTTCTTGGGTGTTGTATGGTTAAGCCGCACGGGTCATTAGTACAGGTTAGCTCAACACATCGCTGCGCTTACACACCCTGCCTATCAACGTTGTGGTCTCCAACGGCCCTTTAGAGAGCGTAAAGCTCTAGGGATGACTCATCTCGAGGCTCGCTTCCCGCTTAGATGCTTTCAGCGGTTATCGATTCCGAACGTAGCTACCGGGCAATGCATCTGGCGATACAACCCGAACACCAGAGGTTCGTCCACTCCGGTCCTCTCGTACTAGGAGCAGCCCCTCTCAATCATCCAAC